>JBGPHY010000510.1:0-4777 GCA_041484625.1 Terriglobia bacterium
AGATATTCGCCTGACCGACTACAAAGTTCGCGTCCTCAACGCCCGGGGAGCAACCGATGCCAAGGTGCGCGTGCTCATTGAGACCAGCGATGGGCATGATACTTGGGGGACGGTGGGGGTCTCAGAAAACCTGCTCGAGGCGAGTTGGTTGGCATTGGTCGACAGCATTACTTACAAACTGAAGAAAGAGTACGGGTACAAATCCCGGGAAGGCGAATCCAAGGCCGCCAAGTAAGTTGGCTAGAGAGACACCGAGTCACTGAGAAGAGGCACAGTCAGCCAGTCACATTCCTCCCTGTCTCGGTGTCAGCGCGGGACTGAATGTCATGCCGAAATTCCAGGAACCTGTAGAGATTGAAGGGCACCTGATCGACTCGGGGATACTGAAGTACGCCTTTGACAAAATCGTGGCCCACGAAGGACAGTTCGAGGTCCTCGATTTCCACATCGGGCGCAACAATCAGGAGACCTCGAAGGTTCGCATGTTGGTCAAGGCTCCGAGCCAGGAGCAGTTGCAGGAGATCTTGGCCGCCCTGGAAGATTTTGGGGCCGTGGTGGATTTGGAGGACTGCTGTTTTGTTGACGCTTCGCAGAATCGTATCCTCCCCGATGACTTTTACTCCACGACCAACTTTGACACCTTTGTGAGAGTTCATGGGGAGTGGTTTCCGGTTCAGAATCAAAAAATGGATTCGGTCATCGTATGGAACCATGGGCATGCCATCACCAAGAAGATCAGCGAAGTCAATGCGGGGGACCGGATAGCCACGGGCCGGAAAGGGATAAGAGTCAAACCCCAGGAACGCAGCCGTGAATATTCCGTCTTCGACTTCATGTCCAATGACCTGACAGCCGAAGTCAACAAGAGTTTGCTGATTGCCGAAATCGCGAAGGCCATGGTTCGGGTCAAAGAGGCGGGGAGCAAGATCGCCACCGTTTTGGGGCCAGCCATCATCCATTCGGGTGCAGATCAGTATTTGAAAGAAATCCTGCAGATGGGATACATCGATGTTGTACTGACTGGAAATGCCTTTGCCGTGCACGATATCGAGAAGTCTTTTCTCAATACTTCTCTGGGTGTCAACCAGAGTACTGGAAAGGCTGTAGAGGGGGGACACCGTAATCACCTGTGGGCCATCAACGAAATCAACAAGGCTGGCGGCATCCGAAGGGCATGTGACGTGGGGATATTGAAATCGGGCATCATGTACGAATGTGTGCACCGCGGCACGCACTACGTTCTGGCCGGCTCGATCCGGAACGATGGGCCCCTGGCAGACGTTGTCACCGATTGTGTGCAGGCGCAGAAAGCCTACATTTCTGCCCTGGAAGACGTGTCGATAGTGTTGATGCTGGCTTCTACCTTGCACAGTATTGCGGTGGGCAACCTGCTGAAAAGCAGCGTCAAGACGGTGTGTGTGGACATCAATGAAGCGACACCGCTCAAGCTCAATAACCGCGGTAGTAAGCAGGCCATTGGAATTGTGACCGACGTCTCGTTTTTCTTGAACGTTCTCGTCAACGAACTTAAGAAAAGGCAGAATTGAAGGAGAGGATTATGGAAAATCGAATTGTCATCTTTGATACGACTCTGCGTGACGGAGAACAGTCACCCGGCGCCAGCATGAACCTGGAAGAGAAGCTGAAGATGGCCCGGCAATTGGAAGCTCTGCGGGTCGACGTCATTGAAGCCGGCTTTCCCATTGCCTCCGATGGGGGCTTTGAAGCGGTCCGGGATGTTGCCAAAGAGGTGAAGACCGTTACCATTGCCGGCCTGGCGCGGGCCACCGAACTGGATATCCGGAGAGCTTGGGAAGCTCTTCAATTTGCTCAGCAACCCCGAATTCACACTTTTATTGCCACTTCCGACATCCACCTAAAATACAAGCTGAAGCGGTCACGAGAAGAGGTCTTGGAGCAGGCAGCGAAGGCAGTTCGACTGGCCAAGTCCCTTTGCGACGATGTCGAATTCTCTGCGGAGGATGCCGGTCGCAGCGATTTGGACTATCTGTGCCAGATTGTCGAGTTGGCCATCAGCGAAGGAGCCACCACCATCAATATTCCCGACACGGTAGGGTACTGTATCCCGGAGGAGTTCGGAAACATCTTCAAGGTATTGCGGGAGCGGGTTCCCAATATCGGCAAAGCGCGGTTGAGTTCTCATTGCCACAACGATCTGGGGCTGGCCGTGGCCAACTCGCTAGCGGCCGTCATGAATGGCGCCCGCCAGGTGGAATGCACCGTGAATGGCATTGGCGAACGGGCAGGCAATGCCTCACTGGAAGAGATAGTCATGGCTCTGCGAGTCCGCCGCGAGAAACTGGGCTTTTTCACCACCATCAACACCGAGGAAATCTACCGGTCCAGCCACCTGCTTTCCAACTTGACTGGCCTGATTGTCCAGGCCAACAAGGCCGTTGTCGGGAAGAATGCCTTTGCCCATGAAGCGGGAATCCACCAGGATGGGGTTCTCAAGCAGGCCCTGACCTACGAGATCATGACCCCCCAGTCGGTGGGCATCCCGGCCAACCACCTCGTGCTAGGGAAGCACTCAGGCCGCCATGCCCTTTCCAATCGATACGAGTCGCTGGGATACAACCTGACCAAGGAGGAACTGGACCGGGCCTATATGCTCTTTACCAAATTGGCTGATAAGAAAAAGAGCATTTACGACGAAGACTTGCTGGTCATCGTTCACGATGGGATGAAGATCATCCCGGAGCGATATCATCTCAAGTACATCCATGCTATCGGGGGCAATCAGGCTATCGCTTCTGCCACCGTAAAAGTAATGCGGGATGACGATATGCTGACCGAGACTGCTACCGGCGACGGACCGGTGGAAGCGACCTATCGGGCCATTGACCGGATCACCGGGATGTCTGGCAAATTGCTGGACTATACGGTCCAGGCCATCAGCCAGGGTAAAGATGCCGTCGCCGAGGTATTCGTGCACGTCGAATTCGATGGAAAGACCTTTAGCGCCAAGGCTGCCAGTTCCGACACCATGGATGCCTCGGCTCGTGCCTATTTGAACGCAGTCAACAAAGCCGTTTACGCGCGCGAGAGTGCCGAAGTCCGCCATAAGTCCGAGCAGAGCTCGGTTCCTGCCGCCAACATGTAAACGGGGGTTCGAGTCCCACTCCCAGGAGGGGTTCCGTTTTCAGGGCCTCCTGTTCGAAACGGTCGGGGCCCTCAACACCCCTCCTTTTGGAGGGGAATCTTGCCAGGGCGATTGCATCTTAAGCATTTGATTTTTCAGGGTGTCCAGCGCACCGCCAGGCGGTGCAAGCGATTAGGCGGGGGTAGTGCAATGCTTTTGTTGCACTACCCCCGGTAAAGAACCCTCTCAGTTTTTTCCAAAAGCACCCTGAAAGGGTGGAGGAGAATGGAGATAACGCTCTTGCACGCGGGGGAGATGAGCCTTTGATCATTGTCACGCAAATTAAGATGCAATCGCCCTGGGAATCTTGCTTTGGTGAGGAGGGAGTGGTAAATGGCGAAGTCTTACAATATTGCTGTGATTCCCGGTGATGGAACCGGTCCCGAAGTGGTGGCCGAAGGGATTAAGGTTCTCCAGGCGGCGTCGCAGAAATTCGGATTCAAACTGGAATTCCTTCATTACGACCTTGGGGGCGAGCGCTACAAGCGAACCGGCGAGACCTTGCCCGAGGGGGTGGTGGAGGAATTGAAACGGTTTCGGGCCATTTACCTTGGCGCCATCGGGCATCCGGATGTAAAGCCGGGCATCCTGGAGAAGGGAATCCTTCTTGCCCTCCGATTCGCACTGGACCAGTACATTAACCTGCGCCCCGTAAAGTTATACCAGGGAGTGGAAACTCCGCTCAAAGACAAAGGCCCGGCCGATATCGATTTCGTCGTGGTTCGTGAGAACAGCGAAGGATTGTACACCGGGGCTGGGGGTATCCTGAAGAAGGGGACACCGGATGAGGTGGCGGTGCAGGAGTCCATCAACACCCGAAAAGGTGTGGAGCGCTGCCTGAGATTTGCCTTTGAATACTGCCGCAAACGTTCCAAGGCCAGGAAGCTGACCCTCTGTGGAAAAACCAACGTCCTGACCTATGCCTTTGACCTGTGGGAGAGGGCCTTCTACGAAGTGGGCAGAGAGTATCCAGACATCAAGACTGACTACGCTCACGTCGACGCCACAACCATGTGGATGGTGAAAAACCCCGAATGGTTTGATGTCATTGTCACCGACAACATGTTTGGCGATATCATTACCGACCTGGGAGCCATGATCCAGGGTGGAATGGGAATTGCCGCTGGGGGCAATATCAATCCCGGGGGCGTGTCGATGTTTGAGCCGATTGGCGGATCGGCTCCGAAATACACGGGACAAAACGTCATCAATCCGCTGGCCGCCATCATGGCCGGCCAGATGATGTTGGAAATACTGGGTGAGGAAGAGGCGGCTGCCGCGATCGAGAAGGCTGTGCAGACGGTGGTGGCAGAGAAGCTAAAGAGCATGGCGGCCGGGAAAATGGGTTATGGCACGCGGGAAGTCGGCGATCTTGTCGCTGGCCTGGTTTAGAACGATCGCGAGGAGGGGCGCACACTTGGCTATTCTGCCATGGGTGCGGCGCCCTATCGGCATTCGGCATCTAGGGATCACTAATACAAACGCATTAAATTAGCGTCGCAATCCCGCTTTGGTAGCCACGCTGAGCTAAGCGAGGCGTGGGTGATTCGTAACAATACTTAATGCGTTTGTATTAGTCCAGGGCACATAACGCATCCTGCCGGCGAATGTTAG
>JBGPHY010000511.1:0-4773 GCA_041484625.1 Terriglobia bacterium
AGTTGGATTTGGGGCCAATCGGGGCCGCCGAGAAACCGGTGCTGTTGTTGAACTCGTGGAGTTACTGGAACTCTTCCGCCTCTATTGTTGCAGCTAGCCAGGCCCGACAGCGACTCTGGGGACCGGTCCTGGAAGTCCAGGGGACTGACGGCCAATGGCGCATGGGAGAGGAGGATATGGGAATTTCCCCTGGATTACCCAGAACGATCCTGCTGGACCTCGCCCCTGTCCTCAAAGAGGGTGAACATGTTGTCAGGATTCGCAGTAACCGGACTCTCTACTATGACCAGATCCTGCTGGCCAGCCGGAGCGAATCCCGCGAAATCGGCCGGCCGGCTCTGCCAGATTCTGTCCTGCGAGCCGCTGAAGCCAGGTTGGTGGGCGGAGAATTGCGCTGGCTGGGCTATCCACAGCGAGTTCTGCCCGACGGGAAATTGCCGGAAGTCTTTGACTACAATCACATCGAGCCCTTTGCGGAGTGGGGCACCCATGAGGGGATGCTGACCCGCTACGGAGATGTTCGACCCCTGTTGACACAGACCGACGACCAGTTTGTGGTGATGGAAAATGGAGAAGAAGTGGCCGTCTCCTTTGAAGGCCGGCAGCTCCCCCCGATCCCGCAAGGATGGAAGAGAACCTTCTTTTTCTATAGCAATGGGTTCGAGAAAGGGTACGAGTACCACTCCGCCAGGTCCAAGACCGTTGACCCGCTTCCTTTCCAGGGAATGGAGGACTACCCGAATGACCGAATACGGGAACTGACCGATACGGCTTACTGGGAATACCTGCTGGAATGGAACACCCGGCCGAGCTTCATGCGGCATTGAGGGCCATGAATCAGGAGCCGTTCTCTTTGATGGTCAGGGTCTGGTTGGCAGGGACGTCCTGAAGGATTTGTTTGATGCCGCTCGGCCAGGAGATTTCAATCGAACTGGCCTTGGTTGCTTTTCCCATGCCGAAGTGGACCCGCTTGTCGCTGGCCGAATAGATTCCGTTAGCAGTGGTGACATGCTCATAGAGTTTCTGCCCCGAAGGCAGTGTGAGCATGATCTTGGCGCCGATCCCGTCCCGGTTGCTGCGCGTTCCCTCGAGATTCAGGATCAGCCAGTGGTTGACCTCTCCGCCTTTTCTCTTGAAAAGAAGAGCTAAGTCATTCAGTCTGGAAACCGCTACTTCCAGGCTGCCGTCATTATCGAAGTCAGCCACGGCAACTCCACGGTTTCCCCCCACCACCTGAAAGTCCGGCCCCAGGTCCTTGCTGAGGTCTTCGAATTTCCCATTGCCAAGGTTGTGGTAAAGGAAACAAGGCTCTTTGTAGCGAGCGGCAGGATTGTACAACTCGACGTTGTCAACCACATGGGAGCCGGCAATAAAGAGGTCTTTCCAGCCGTCGTTGTCAAAATCCATGAACTTGTTGCTCCAGGCGCTGTGGGGGGCGGAGAGAACTCCCAGGTTGGAAGGATACGTCAGTTCCTGGAAATAGCCTTTCCCGCGGTTGACAAAAAGGGTGAATTCCTCGCGGACTAAATCGGCGTAAAAAATGTCAGGCCAGCCGTCGTTATTGAAGTCTTTGAAGTCGCAGCCCATACCGGAAACCATGTTCCCGCTTTCGTTGGCAAAAACCCCGGCTTCCATGGCCACCTCTTTAAAAACTCCACCGCCCTCGTTGCGAAAGAGGAAATTGGGCATTTTGTCGTTGGTGACGAAAATGTCCATCCTGCCATCGCCGTTGTAATCGGCAATGGTCACACCCATCCCCTTTCCCAGGCGCTTATCGATGCCGGCCTTCTCCGAGATGTCAGTGAATGTGCCATCTCCGTTGTTTCTGAACAGGACGTTGGGTAAGGGTTTGAAGACATCTGGAGTACAGTAACTCCGGTATCCCGGCTTCCGCTCACCGCAGTAATCATTGGCGTTGTCCTGGAAGGTCCACTGGAAATAGTGGGTCACGAACAAGTCCAGGTAGCCATCATTGTCCACATCCACCCAGACGGCGCTGGCCTTGAAGGGGTGCTGGCCCATACTCACCCCGGCTTTAGCGGTGACATCAGTGAAGGTCCCATTGCCCATATTGTGATAGAGGATGTTGTCGCCGTACTGAGTGATCAGGACGTCCACAAATCCATCGTTGTCGTAGTCTCCAACAGCCACTCCTTGAGGATAGCCCCGCATTCCCCGCCCGCTCAATCCTGAGATTTCCGTGACATCGGTGAAGGTTCCATCACCATTGTTGCGGTACAGGCGGTTGAAACACTCGGAATCGGCCTTCACGTGCTGGGGCGAAGGAGTCCCATTGAGGAACAACAGGTCCACGGCACCATCGTTGTTGTAGTCCAATGCCGCCACGGCTCCGCCCAGTGTCTCAAAGGGGTACTTCATTGGAGTGGCATAATTGATTTGCTTGAAATGGATTCCAGCCTGGGCAGCCATGTTGACCAGGATGGGTTTGCCGACGGCCGGTGCCTGAGCCTGCGTTTGCGAGGAATTGAACGCTCGAATTGTGAGAACCAGGACCACCGCAAAGAGTGATCGGACTGGTAGCTGACGGTGTTTCAAAAAAAGCATGTTCCCCCAATAGTCCAGTTTAGCGAGATTCCTTTAAAATGCGTGGAAGCACACGTCCCAACCGACGCATAGCAAGCTTCCAGCAATTATATTCTGACTCTCTGTAGCCGTCGACAATCAAACGGTTTGCGAGCTGGTAGTGTGGATTCCTGCCGAGTTCTTTTTGGCTGTTCCGTTGCTAGCGGGAAGGATCAGCTGGCCCGACTATGGGCTCTTTGGTTGAACAGGTGAACCCCAGTGCTTATAATAGGCTTTTTATTCAGTCTGGAGCTCTGCGACCTGATGCTACCCAAAACAGGACCGGTAAACAAGGGGGTGAGAAATCCGGCCCTTTTCCCAGTCGCACGAGCATTCCTTCTGGCGCTCTTCTTCATCACCCTCATCCAGATTACCGCCGTCCCTTTTCAGAATTCCTCGCCTGCCAAAACCGTGGAAGGCAAGACGACAGGCAAGTCTTTGAGCGGTTCCACGCAATCGATTCAGTTCGTCGACATCGCTCCGCGGTCCAACTTCACTTACCAAACGAACAACGATTTCACCGGAAGAAAGTACTTCCCCCAACCCATGTGCGGCGGGATTGCTGTTCTTGACTACGACCATGACGGCAGGCTGGACCTCTTCTTTACGAATGGCGCTAAATTGCCCGAGTTGAAAAAGATCAACTCCTCTTATTACAGCTGCCTACTACGGAACAAAGGGGATGGGACCTTTGAGGACGTCACCCAGAAAGCCGGCCTGACGGGCTCGGATATCGGCTTTTCCTTTGGTGTAGCTGCGGGTGACTATGACAACGATGGCTTCACCGACCTCTTTGTCTGCAATGCAGGGCGAGATGCGCTCTATCACAACAATGGAGACGGAACCTTCACAGATGTTACCGTCGAGGCCGGATTGGCGGTTAAAGCCAAGGACCTTTTAAGCGTTTGTGCGGCTTTTTTCGACTACGACAACGACGGCCTTTTGGATCTAGTGGTTTCCGAGTACACCTTCTGGAATCCCACGACCGATATCCGTTGCGTCCGAGATGGCAAACTCGACGTTTACTGTCACCCGGGCACCTACAAGGCCGTGGCCCACCGCCTGTACCACAACAGGGGGAAGGGCCAGTTCGCGGATGTCACCGAGAAAGCCGGGTTCTCTTCCGCCCTGGGGAAGGGGATGGGCATCGGCATCGCGGATTTTAACGGTGACGGGTTCCAGGATGTCTTTGTGGCCAACGACACCGAGCGTAATTTCATGTACCTCAACCAAAAGGACGGCTCCTTCAAGGAGATGGGACTGCTTTACGGTGTGGCGTACAACGATGCCGGGATGACCGTTTCCGGCATGGGCTGCGACGTGAAAGATTTCAACAACGACGGGTGGGTTGACGTCTTTTACAACAACCTGCAGGGGCAGATTTTCGCCCTGTTCCAGAATGAAGCGGGGGAGTACTTTCGTTATGTCTCTCCCTCCACCAATGTCGAGAACCTCAGCCGGACATTTTCCGGATGGAGCAATGGCTTTATCGATTACGACAATGATGGCTGGAAGGACATCTACTCTTCCAATGGCGACGTGGATTACATCGGGCCGAATGCCAAACAGCATGACGCCTTGTTTGCCAATCAGCAGGGGAAATCCTTCGTCGACGTTTCCGACAAGCTGGGCAAGGATTTTCTGCGGATGGGTTTCCAGCGCGGTTCGGCTTTTGTGGATCTCAATAACGACGGATTCCTCGACCTGGTGGTGACTTCGCTCAATGACAAGCCTCGAATCCTGTTGAGTTCAGGGAACAACGGGAACCACTGGTTGTTGGTGGAATTGACTGGACGGTTCAGCAACCGCGATGGCATCGGAACCCGCATTAAGTTGACCACCGAATCCGGGCGCACCCTCTATAACCACTGCACGGTTAGCGTGGGGTTTATGTCATCCAGCGACCGGCGGATTCACTTTGGCCTTGGGGCCGAGCTAGCAATCAAGTCTATGGAAATCACCTGGCCAAGGGGGACTGTCCAACAGTTAACCAACATCAAAGCGGACCAGGTTCTTAAGCTCGAAGAGCCGGTCAAATGAGTTTCAAAAAAAAAGCCTCAGGAAGGGTGAGTTCCTGAGGCGGGTGGTAAGAATCCTGGCAACGACCTACTCTCCCAGCCAGTTTCCCGGCCAGTACCATCGGCGCTGAGGGGCTTAACTGCCGTGTTCGGGATGGGAACGGGTGTGACC
>JBGPHY010000512.1:0-4769 GCA_041484625.1 Terriglobia bacterium
AAAGTCATTTTGCATCATTAATGCTCCCTGGATTCGCCTTTAAATGTGTCCATGTCTGGTGGCCTCACCGCCACCTGACATCGACCCTTTAGATTTGCTATGCCGTGATGAAGCAACTGAACAGGGGAGCCCCCTTGACGAAATAGCACTGTGAATTTCCCCACCGCGGGAAGGTGACAAAGGCGGACGATTCTGGAATGCAAATCGGGGTGGGATAGCTCCGCTCGAAGTCCATAATCATGCAAACTCATAGCCGCTATCCCGATTTCAAACGTGTAGTCGCCTACAGCAATCTCTAATTCCAGGTCCTGCCTAAAGCGTAATCGATCCCCGCGAGCCACATTTAAGGGAACTTCTGTCCCGTATTCCAAGGTGCTTTTCCCATGGACAGTAATCCCTTTCTCGCTCTGTATCACTAGCCCACCGATGGGCACATCGATGTTTCTTTGCAACTCGAATTCGTAATAGAAACTGGCTTTTTCTCCTTGCTGAAACACACGACAGGGCTTGCCTTCCGCATTGCATAAAGCTACCGCCATACAGCGAGCCCAACCGTTCGAAACCTGCGGGGCGGCAAGGAGGTCGAAAAATGCGTCCGCCGAAGGCCAAAAGAACTCTTCAGGATTTGCAGTGCCTACAACCTCACCAGAATGCTGGGTGGACGATCCTAGCGCAGGCTGTGGAAAACGACTCCCCTGTTCCAGCAGGTAGTATCTCTTAACTGCCTCCAGTGCGGACCCCTCAAAAACCTTATTGCCGGCCTCGAGCAATAGAGCTTGTTGGCAAAACTGTTCCACTTCGGTCAATGCGTGGGACACTAGCAATATGGAAACCCCGTTATTTACCAACGATTCGAGTCTCTTGTAGCATTTTTGTCGAAAAAAAACGTCCCCGACAGCCAAAGCCTCGTCAATCAAAAGCACATCAGCATCCACGCTGGTAGTCACGGCAAAGGCCAAGCGCACAAACATGCCGCTGGAATAGAGCTTGACCGGCTGATCTAAGAACTGCCCAATGTCGGCAAACGCGGCTATCTGGTCGAAACGGTCTTCGATCTCCTTTCGTGAGAGGCCCAGAATAGTCGCGTTCATAAATACATTTTCGCGGCCTGTAAATTCGGGGTTGAAACCGCTGCCCAGTTCGAGAAGAGCGGCTACCCGACCGTTAACTCGTACTTCCCCCTCCGAGGGCGCCAGCGTCCCGGCGATGATTTGCAGCAACGTGCTTTTGCCGGATCCATTGCGACCGACAATCCCGTACCTCTCTCCCCGACGCACTTCGAAAGAGACCCTGCGCAGTGCCCAGAACTCCCGGCCATAGATCCTGCCGAAGCGGGCAAAAAGCATCAGCTTGAGCCGATCCTCGGGATGGTCATAAATGCGGTACATCTTTCCGAGGTCACTCACAGAAACAACCGGCTCCCTAGCGGCAACCGGATCCAACGCGGAACCGCTTAAGCCAGCCTTCAGACTGAAATCAGAGAAAGCCATAGAACTGAGCCGGCATTTTCAAATTACGTCTGCAAAACCCTTTTTGGCTTTCATGAACCAGGCGTAGCCCAGCTGCATCATCAAACCCGTCGTTCCAATCCAAATGATCAGAGTCCTCCAGTCTGGCACCTTTCCCCACAAGATGATTCTGCGAAAGTTTTCAACCACCGAGGTCAAGGGGTTCAACAGAATAATTTCGCGAAAGGGCTGAGGAACAGCGGAGACTGAATAAAAGATGGGAGTCAAAAAGAACAGGATCTGCACAACCAACACGACCGTTTGGTTGATATCCCTGACATAGACTCCCAATCCTGCAAGGAACCACGCCAGTCCCATGCACAGGAACAGCAATGGCAATAACACGAGAGGGAGGAGGAATAGACTCAGATGGAGCATGCCTTGAATTATCAGGCAGGCAAGCAAGAGGATGCATAAGCTGACCATGCCTTGAAAGACGGCAGCCCCCAAGACACTCATTGGCAAAATTTCCAAAGGGAAGATGACCTTTTTCACGTAATTGGGCACGCCAATTATCAAGCCGGCAGCACGGGTGACCGTCTCACTGAAGATGTTGAAGGCTACCAGGCCGCAGAACAGCACCAGCGCATAATCTGAAAGGCTGTCTACCCTTGATCCCTGCCAGCGGGACTTGATCACCACACCAAAGACAAAAGTGTAGGTGAGAAGTAGTACCATCGGGTTCACAAACGACCAGACCAGTCCGAGAAAGGAACCCCGGTAACGACCCTCCACTTCGCGGCGCGTGAATTGCCAAATCATTTCCCGATGCCGCCACAGATGGGGGATTACTGCAATGGGGTTCATAAAGTGAACCAGACGGTCCGAACGAGCAGTAACGACGTGGGTCATAATAGTCTGAGGTACCTAGTTTTTGGGAAAAGGTATTTTTCAGGGGAACTCTTGCGGCGTGCAGTAAGCAGCTGAAAAATCAACATCGGAAGACCACCAGGCTTGTCACCCACATGGCGCAGGAAACCGCAACAGGATTGCCGTCACATTGCACTCCCCAAGCTAGCGGGGATATCCACTCCCACTACCCGACAATCGGCTTCCACCATCTCCTTTACCAGATTATTAAAACCAATCTGGTGCCTCCACTTCAATTTCTCTCTGGCCTTCGTCGAGTCGCCACACAGAAGGTTGACTTCGGCGGGCCGATACAGCTCTGGATCATTGACCACATAATCTCTATAGTCCAGGCCCATGCAGGAGAATGCCCGTTCAGCAAATTCCCCCACTGAGTGTGTCTCCCCCGTCGCCACCACATAATCGTCAGGGGCTTCCTGCTGCAGCATCCGCCACATGGCCTGCACATACTCTCGGGCATGTCCCCAATCGCGCCTGGCCTCTAAATTACCCAGAGGCAGTTTCTTAGCTCGCCCGGCCAAAATCCGAGCGACACCGGAAGTGATTTTACGAGTGACAAATTCATGGCCCCGGCGCGGAGATTCATGGTTAAACAGAATGCCGCTGCAGGCAAACAAACCGTAAGCCTCGCGATAATTCCGCGTTAGCTCGTAGCCAGCTACCTTGCTGATCCCATAGCTGGATCGCGGATGAAATTTAGTGGTCTCACGCTGCGGAACTTCCTCAGCCTTTCCAAACATCTCACTCGAGCCGGCAAAATAAAAGCGACAGTCCGGGGCCAAATTCTTGAGCGCGGCCAGCAGGAAGTGGGTGCCATTGATATTCGTGTTCAGCGTGGAGAACTCGTCGTCAAAGGAATAGCTGACAAAGCTCTGGGCTGCCAAGTGATAACATTCGTCCGGCCTCACCCGTTCAACCACCTGGTGGAGACTCGCATAACTTTCCATCGAGCCCGCATGCAGTTGAATTTGTTCGCGGATGCCGAGGATTCTCGAAAGCCGGTGCTCCGGATCGTGCAACGCCACTCTGCGAACAATCCCATGTACCTCGTATCCGTTGGCGAGCAAAAATTCGGCCAGATAAGAGCCATCCTGGCCGGTTATCCCCGTAATGAGGGCACGTTTCTTTGCCATGGCAGGTAAGCGTATCCCTCAGATGAGCATCTGTCAAGAATGCCAAGTGGAAAGCCAATAAGGAATCTAATCCGTGTGTTCCCAAGTCCGCAGACCAAAGCGACTCAGGTAAATGGGGACACTTCTGAACAGGGGATTCTCCCGTTCGACCTCTCGGATCATCGTCCGTTTTCTGTGAGAGGAGGAATGGCAGAGGATGGTGATGGAGCCCCCTTCTCCCTCAGCACCGTTGATCTTCCAACCCAGCGCATTATTGGCCCTGGCGATTTCTATAATCCGCTGGGCGTCTTGGCTGATCAACGACGGATGGAGCCGCCTCTGGGCCTCAGTGTTCTCTGTCATTGCTCGCCCCAGAGCAACAAAGTCGCCGGCGAAAACCGCATCCCTTGACTTTTCTGCCGTTCCCCGGAGATCGTTCAATTGTCTGCAGTCTGGGCCCATATTTTCCAATCCCTGAATAACCTTCTTGTGGACTTCGGATGAACTATGGGACTTCCCCAGATAGATCAGTGCCAGCCGCCTTTCCAGTTCCCACCAAATCGAGTTGGGCACCTGGATTTGTGAGACCGCGGCATGCGGGTATTTGAACATTTCTATGAAATTAATTCCCCCATACGCCGATGCCAACTGATCCTGTATGCCACACTGCTGTTTTAACAAGTCGACCTCGATCGATTGGGCAGTATGGGCAATCTCGTGCGGCGTGAGCCTTCCTGGAGTCAAGCAATCCAGAGCGCCAACCAGCGCCACTGTCACCGCTGCTGACGTTCCCATTGCACCTCCACTAGGGGCCTCCGAGAAGATAGTGATGTGCAAGGCTAGATCCGTAGGGACTTTCATTCGTTCGATGGCTGCTTCCAAGAGTGGATGCTTGTCCCAGTCCCCTTTTTCAGGCCGCATTGCGTAACGCTCACCGTAGTTCTCAGCATAAATGGTAATCCGGTCTTCCACCGCATCGAGTGGGTAGACCTCCATTTGAACTTCCGCGTACGGATACACAGCAATGTTGAATATCTTCCCATATTGCGCAAACCAGGTGTCGGTCCATCCGCCGTTGTCACAAATGCGGATGGGCGCTACGCTGTTAACAATACGTAGGGGCTTTTGATTAGCATTGATGGGCATGAGGAGAATCTTCAGATCAACCAGAGTTCAGGCTATTCAAAAGTGGAAATGACAGAGAGCCAATTCTCTCTCCCACAGTCTGCATATCATAGCTACATCATGGAGGGGAAATCAAACGATCTGCCGAAAATCT
>JBGPHY010000513.1:0-4757 GCA_041484625.1 Terriglobia bacterium
TACTCACCATAAGCCAACGAGAGCGGGCACGCTCCTGATCACTGATGATCTTGGGAATTCCCGCGAGCACCGGTTTGCCAAAAATTTGTGCGGCTTCGCGCTCGTGCCTGACTGACTCATCGCTAACCTCAACAAAGAAAGCGACTCCGATTCCGCACAACAACCCGAAAAAGAATCCTCCAATGATCATGATCCCGCGCCGTGGTCCGAAAGGTCCATCCGGAGGGATGGCCGCGTCCAAAACCTCGAATCGTTCTCCTGCTTGGTGAGTTTCAAGCTCACCGGCCATCACTGCATCCAGCCTCTTTGCCTGTAGTTGGTTGTAGTGGTTGCGGAGAGAGTCGTAATCACGCATCAGCCCGGAGATCTGTTGTTCGAAGACCGGAACCTGCTGCAACTTGCCTACGTGGTATTGGATCTGCTTCTGGAGTTCGGCCTGAATCTTGGTCTGGTCCTCGACATCCTGGTCGAGCTTATGTACTTCCGCCTCCACGACCGGATTGTGGCTTGGATGTACCGGTGCACTCGCTTGCAGATCTGGGACCTCATTGGCAGATTTCTCGCTGTCCGCCTTGGCTCTCAGCTGCTCGATTTCAGTGTGCAGCTTTCGGACATCCGGATAATTCGGTCCGTAGCGAACCTGCAAGTTCTTCAGCTGCATTTCCATCTTCTGGATCTGTGCCTGGTAAGGTGATTTGACGGCAACCCCCTGCTGGTCCAGATCGATGGTCTGGGTCGACATTCCAGCCATGGTTTGAAGATAGACTTTGCTCTGACGATCGCGGTTCACTTGATCTTGGCTGTTTCGCAGCTGATCTCTGAGCGTGTTCATGGCTTCCAGGTGATACTGCTTGGACTCAGGAAGATCCATGATGTAGCGGCTCTTGACGTCCTGCAGAAGATGTTCCTTCTCATCGAGTTGACGCTTCGTCTCCTCTAATTCCGTTTCCAGGAACTGGGAAGTCCCGTTGACGTGCTGTTGCCGGGCCTTCAGGTTGCGTTCAATGAAAAGCGAGGCCAGCCGATTCGCAGCCTTCGCAACCTGGCTTCGATCTGTATCCGTGAACGCAATGCGAAATGCGCTGAGTCGCTGTCCGCCCGCATCCACGACCTCGATAGTCGTCGACCTCTGCATCCGCGCAACCAATTCCTGTTCCGACACTTTCCCGCGCAATGCGGGGTACAGCCCAAGCTCTTTCGTCAGCAAACCCAGCTGCGTGGGAGACATGACCTCCTGCCGGATGGTGGAAAGACGATCAGCGACACTGCCGGTCAAACTTGCCGGGACAACGCTGTCGGGAACCTTCTGAGGGTCTACGAGGATGACAGTCTCAGCGCGGTAGACGCTTGGGAGCCGCAGCGCCACGACCGTGATGGTGAGAGAGATGCCTAGAGTAAACAGAATGATCCACATCTTCCGACGGCGAACCAGGTCTAAGTACTCTCGAATCTGTATATTAATCGCTCCATCGCCAGAAGCGGTGAAGGTCGGTTGCTCGTTCAAAATCTGCCTCCAGGTAGCGTTGCACTAAGTCAAAAAATTTCCGACAGTATTCTTACAGCAAGCGGTTTACCAGAGATTTCCAAGTAGCCTGAGTGTCTTAAGATTATAAGTCATGTATTTTCATAATATTACAAACCTATGACAGGCCCATCTTTCTACGCTATGCTTAAATCGAGGGATGCAAGGGAAAGCCATTTCCCTTATGGCCACAGCGCTTTCATCAGCGCGTTAACCTCCTGATAAGAAATGGGTTAACTTTTTGATGTGTGGCTAAGTCAGTGGGTTAGTCTAGTTCCAAAGGTCCTTCAGTGAGCTACCCGGCCCGGCTGCCAACGGAGCCCGAATGAGAAGAGGTCTCGATTACCACCAAAGAGATTATTCGTGTTCGCGGCCTGATTCTTGCGGGAATAATTGAAAAAGGCAAAAAGGCCGGCTCGCGGCGCCAACAAGAATTGGACATCGGAAGATGCGTACCAGCCAGAGAATCCACCGGACTGAACCTGCCGGAGATAACCTCCTCCAACCATCCAGTTCAGTCTCTTTTTCATTTGATTGTGATAGGTACCGTCAATGCGATCTGCATATTCATTGGAAATCAGACCGCTGGAAAGCGTGTCTCCCCGGGAGTAATTCATGCCGAGAGAAGAACGCCCGAGTTGCTTCACAAGTCCAAATGTTCCATAGAAATACCACTTACGCAGGCTCTGGGCAGTCTGGAAGATCGAAGAAGTGGTTAGGCCCGCCGAGCCTCTGGCAAACCATGTCGCGCTGAGCTGGCGCGCGGCAGTGCCTGCAACGGTATGGTAAATGGTGTCAAAGGCCTTCGTTGCCGGCGGAATTGGCGTCCCGGGCAAGATCTCATGAATGAGCTGCCCGGTGTATTGAAGGCCAACGGTCTGTCTTTCGCTTGTCCGGTAGTTCCAATTGACGCTGCCGCCATAGGAGACAGCGTGCGTCAAATTTGCACCGATTCCGGATTCGGAGTAATCAAAGTTTGGACTGACCGCTATCGAAGTTCGGCGAGACAACGCGTGGGCAATCGAGAGATAGGTAGTATTCGAAAGCCAGCGGCTGGGCCCATCGAGAAAATTATTCGTGACTATTCCCGCTGTGGCAGGGTTCACGTCGAAAAACGAGTATCCGAATGATTGTTGGGTGTAGGAATAGCGAAAGCTATCGCTGAACCTAACATTCCATCGGGGTCGCGTGTAAATCAGCAAATCAAGATTTGCATTCTGGTTGGAAAAGTTGCCGACGACCTGTCCATTTGCGATTGCCATGCTCGGCGCGTATTGGAGAGCGAAGCGGCTATTTCGACCAAGCCTGTGATCGTAGACGACATTCGTTTGTAGGACTGCTGCTTCATAAGTGGCACCTGGCAACGCACTCGTCCCTTCAAACCTGTCCACAACACCACTTATTGCCGCTGAGGGTATGTACAAACTGCCCCAGCCAATCCCTTCCCGGTTTCCAGCCAGCAATCCGGAACTCCCGATTTGACGAATATACGAATCAGCCCATGCCATGCCTACGGGACTGGCAGGCTCCGTGTTCGAGTTGTCGGCTTTTTTGGAAGCATCCTGCCCAGCAGGATTCTCTTTACCGGTGGCCTGCCCGGTTTCTTGTGCCCAACCCGACTGCGGCAGCCAGAGGGCCACGACGATGATAAACAGCGCCAACCAGAGACTCGTAGAACGATGCTTCTTGGACAACATGTTTCTCATTCACCTCGGAACACCGGCTTAAGACAGACTCCAATCAAGGTACGACAACGACGTCCCCAGGCTGGAGAACGACATTTTCGCTCTTGCCGGCCACAGCTTTTTTGTAATGGAACGGAATACGTATCTTC
Organism: Terriglobia bacterium; assembly: GCA_041484625.1. Taxonomy (GTDB): domain Bacteria; phylum Acidobacteriota; class Terriglobia; order Versatilivoradales; family Versatilivoraceae; genus JBGPHY01. The sequence goes on from JBGPHY010000513.1 coordinate 3,357, forward strand.
TTGCCGTTTTCTTCACGCAGGATATAGATGGAATCTGCTTTTGCGAACGGACCTACTCCTCCGGCCGCGGCCAGCAACTCCAGAGCGGTCATATCGCCGTTGAGAGCGAACGTTCCTTGATGCGCAACCTCACCTACCAAATAAACCTTCCGGCTTCGAATGGCTCGCACGATCACCGTGACTTGCGGTTCATTCACAAAATTCTTGAGCTTTTCCACCAGCAGATTTTGCAATTCCTCGGTCTTCAGCCCGGCTGCTTTCACGTCGTTCACGAGAGGCAAGGTGATCATGCCATCAGGTCTTACTACAACTGAGGTGGAAAGCTCCGGTTCGCGCCAGACGGAAATCTGCAGTTCGTCTTCAACTCCGATGATATAGGTCAGACGTTGCTCTGGAGTAAGAACGGAGTGGGATGTCGCGTCCGCCTTGGCGCCCTTGTCGACCGCCTGTTTATCGTCTTTCTCTTTGGGTGTTCTGTCCGACCCTTGGGCAGGATTCGTGCTGGGCTGTGCCGATTGCGCAACCGAAACAACGGGCGGGTATTTGGGCGTTTTCGCAGGCAACACTGGAATCAGCAAGCTGAACACGAACCCAGTGGCGAAACCCTTAACTCGATGCCGAGAAAACAAGCGCAACCTCCTTCTTTCCGGGGGTAGTCTAAGATAAGAGCAATGGTTTGGCCAAATGGCGTATGCTCCTAACTGTTGTATTTAGAGCACTTAGAGGACGCTAGCCGAGGGCTCCGGGTATCGCGGGAAACGACTTTCCCGGATAGTGAAGTCCTCTCCACCCTACAAATAGGCAGTCCCCAGAAGATCCCCGAGCCAAAGAATCCCGCAGATCTCTATGGCCCGCTACCGAGAGAACTAGGTCCGTCGATGGTCGCGAGTCCTAGTGCGGTTGGAGCCTGCCAAGAGGATTTCGATCCTCTGCAAGGCCCTAAAGCATCGGATCAAAGCGTAGTATCCAAAAATCCACATCGAGAGCAGCAGAGTGTCCGCCGCGCGGCGTGGTTGGTTCTGGCAAGCCATGACTGTGCCTCTCTCAACCTGAGCAACGATCCTCCGCACTCCCGCAGGTTCCTTGTTCCGAATATTTTACTTTGCGCCGCGCTGCCAGAGCACGACTTTCGCAGTCTCAAACAAAATGGCCAAGTCCAGCGTCAGAGAGAGATGTTTTATGTAAAAAAGATCGTACTCCAGCTTTGTCTTGGCCTCTTCGATGCTGGCCCCGTATTGATATTTCACTTGCGCCCAGCCTGTAATTCCTGGCCGAACCGAATAACGCAAAGCGTAAAACGGCGTCTCTGATTCAAGCATGCGGCAGAAAATCGCCCGCTCAGGCCGCGGTCCCACGAAACTCATCTCTCCGCGGAGTACATTCACTACCTGAGGAAGCTCA
>JBGPHY010000514.1:0-4752 GCA_041484625.1 Terriglobia bacterium
ACACTGTACCAAGAGCTCCTGCAATGAGCTGCCTTTCGGTAATCATTGTCAATTACCGCGCGGGCACGATCCTTCCAGCCTGCTTGGACAGCCTTACTGAGAATGCTCCACCGACGGACTTGGAAATCCTGGTGGTCAACAATGACCAGGAGAGAGGTCTGGCTTCGACTTTTGCTGGAAGGTGGCCGGCAACCCAGTTTATTCAGAATCCGTCCAACCTGGGATTTGCAGCCGCTGTCAACATCGGCTTTTGCAGGTCTCAAGGGGAGTTTGTGCTGTTGGTCAACCCGGACATAGTGGCTCAACCCGGGTCTCTCCGGGCGCTCGTCGAGATCCATCAATCGCATCCGAACGCAGGAATTGTGATACCCCGCCTCTCCAATCCGGACGGGAGCCTGCAGTATTCCTGCCGCCGCTTCTATACATATGCAACGCTGGGGTTGCGCCGGGCTCCGTTTCAATGGCTGTGCCCCAACCACCAGCGAATTCGAGAACATCTCATGTTGGACTGGGGACACGATTGTTTGGAGGAAGTGGATTGGGGGCTGGGAGCCGCCATGATGATCCGGCGCAGTTCCTTGGAGGGGCCGAAAATTTTCGATGAGCGGTTTTTCCTCTACTTCGAGGATGTGGATCTTTGTCTGCGGATGTGGCAGCGGGGTTGGAAGGTGCTGTACAATCCTGCTGCCTCCATGATGCACCGGCACCGGCGTGACAGCGCCAATTACTGAGTTCACCCTGCCAAGTGGCATCACTTTCGGAGCATGATGAAGTTTGTCTGGAAGCACCGGGGAAAGCTGAGGAACACAGGCAAGGTGTGAGGAACGAGGTGTCAGGTGTCAAGTATCAGGGGTCAAGGGTCACTCTATGGGAACAATGGCGATCTCAATCGTATTTCAATCAAGCTTACAGTCTTCGTGTTACTTCCATAAATTCTAAATCCTTCAGGTTCAACCTTCCTTTTTCCCGTCCCTAGTCTCCCGTCCCTAGTCTCCCGTCCCTAGTCTCCAGTCCCTAGTCCCCAGCCCCTAGTCCCCAGTCCCCTGCACCTGTTTGCAGGCCGCATACGGCGCAGATACCAAAAAGAGAAAAATCATCAGCACCTCCGAGTCGCCGAAGTTAAATTCAAACATCCCGGCAATGAACAGCACTACCACGCTGGAGAATCCAATAGCAGCAATAACCCTGCCCGGTTCTGAGGGGTTCTCCCTTCGGAATCGCCGCCAATGATCCGCGCCCAGTTTGAGCATGAGCCACAGCCAGGCCAGGGCGCAGGGAATTCCTCTTTCGGCCGCAAACTGCAGCAGGTTGTTGTGCAGGTGGACCGGAAAGAATCCGTCCCGAAAGCGATCTTCGGGGTGAGGATGGTAATCGTAGAAGACTCGCGAGACCCGCTGTGGTCCGACTCCCAGCCAGGGATGAGTCTCCACCATACGCAATCCTGCCGCCCAGATGGCGGATCGGGCATAATTCGAAGGGTCGCGGGGATTGAAAATGCTGCCTATGCGTCTTTGGAAGGTGTCGGGAGCAAGGACACTGATGGCAATAAAGGCGAGGACGAAAACCAGAAGGGTCCTCCAATGGAGGTGACGCATCAGCAACAGCAGCGCGAGCCCGAGAAGGGTCGCAATCCAGACGCTGCGTGTCATAGTCAAGGCGAGAGCAAAGCTCATTAGAACCAGAAGAAGAAACTCGTGCAGGCGCCGCCGTCCCGGAGCAAAGACCAGGAACCCTGCCAGGCAGGTGACCACCAGCATCATTTCTCCGCTCAAGGTCATCCAATGCCCCATGAAACCTGTCACCCGATAACGGATGGTATTGCGCGCCAGGAAAAAATACTGGATGACGGTGAAACTGGCTGCCAAACCTCCGATCCAAAACAAGGCGAAATAGGTCTTCCGGATGCGTTCGATGTTGAATTCGCTGGCCACAATCAGCAGGATCGCGAACAGCCAGAACTTATTGAGGGGGGCCCGCCCGATGGCCCGCTCCGGGGAGAAAGCAAAGGAGAGAACAGTGAAACCCATGAACAGCAACAGGGGGGCCTTAATGGGAGGGAACAGCAGGTTCAAACGTCGAGACCTCTGAAGCAGTTGCGTCGAACTTGATTTCCCATTCAACACTGCCAGGCTGGCTGACGGATGGAGTGGGAGGTCTCCCGTACGATGTCCGCCGTAATTTTGTAGAGGAAACGCCCGCTGCAGGATGAAACTCAAGAGCGCCAAAGCAAGCAGGATCTGGGCCGGGGCAATTCCGACCAGCGTGACGGCGATGGCTAGCGTCGTCAAGACCCAGGTGGCCGATGGGAAGGCGCGTCGCAATGCTTCCATGGAGATTGGCTGTTCCCCTTTTCCTGGAAAAAGTCTATATTACGTGATTTGTGATTCGCTAGTCTTTTCAACAGGAAAAGGAGAACCCCTTGAATCCGCGTATCAGGAAAATCGGAATCGTGACGATGCTGCTTATCTTTGTTGGAGTGAACTTGCCCGCAAACGCCCAGACTTCTCCCGGAGCGGCGCCATCACCCTCTCCGGGCAGTGGTGGACCCCAGTCCCAAGTATCCCCGACTCCGGCGACACCCCCTGACGCGGTGGTCATTGCCATTGGAGATTTGAAGGTGACCGCTCGGGAGGTGGACCGAATCCTCCAGACCATGCCCGGGCAGTATCGCCCGTTTTATTCGGGTGCCGGGAAGCGGCAATTAGCAGATATCATCGTGAACAACAAGCTTCTATTTAAGGAAGCCGAGCGGCGCCAGATGCAGGACAAAGACCCCACCAACATAGACATCAAGATTTCCCGGGAGGCCATCCTCACCTTTGTTGCCCGTAACGAATTGGAAAAGGAGGTCCAAATCACCGAGGAAGGCCTGCAGAAGTACCTGGACGACAACATGGCACGTTTTGAAGAAGCCAAAGTCAGGCGCATCGTCATCTACTCTGCTGCCGGGCTCAATGTGAATCCCAACCAGCCAACGGGAAGCTGTTTAGCTCCCGAAGAGGCCCGCGCCAAGGCAGAGGACATCCGCAAGAAGCTCACCGACGGAGCGGACTTTGAAGAGATGGCTGCCAAGTTTTCGAGCGATTCGTTGACATCCGGAAAAGGCGGGGACCTTGGGTATATCCGTCGCGGTCATCAAATGCCCATGATTGTTCCCCCCGTTGAGCAGGCCATTTTCTCGATTCCGGTCGGAAGCCTGAGCGAAGTAATCCCCTCTGCTTTCGGCTTCGAGATTGTCAAGGTCGAAGACAGGCGCAAACCCAAACTCCAACAACTGCGTAAGGAGCTAGAGCCTCAATACCGGAAACAGAAGGTGGAGGATTTAGTGAAGGAGATGAGAGCTCAGCAGACCGTCACCATTGATGAAAATTTCTTCACCCCCAAACAGGCCAACTCGACCTCGCCCAATAAGAAGTAATTGATCTCCGTGGTCGCCACGGGGGACGAAAATGTAGCGCGTCCTCGATTGTTGATTTTGGGTGAGATCGCCGATTGGGCGACAAAGAGCCCCCGACCTCAAATCGTAGACTGCTCGCCGCAAACCCATCCCTTTCCGCGGAAGCCTCTAATGCACCGGGGGAGCCAAGCCTGGAAGAACCGCTGCGGGGAGCACGGCTCCCGCATTCTCCTCACTCAGTCAGCAACTTCTTAACCTGTTCCTCGAGGAAGGGGATATCTATGGCCTCTTTGTTAGTCCCTTCCTCATACTGGCCGACGATATTGCCTTTGCGATCGATCAGGAAAATGTAGGGGATGCGGAAGCTGGGTTTCTGCGGGGAAATCCCGATGTAACTGATGGCGATCGAGGTGTCGCCCATCAGGAGTGGAAAAGTGATTTCAAACTTTTTGGCAAAGGGCTCGATGGCTTTGGCGCCGTCTTTGTCGTGGGAGATCCCGACCACTGCAAAACCCTTGTCCTTGTGCTTTTCGTAAAGCTTTTGAAGCTTGGGAAAGGTTTCCTGGCAGTCCGGGCACCAGGTTTGGAAGAAATCCAGCAGGACCACCTGTCCTTTCAAACTGGTGGATTTCAGGACCTTGCCATCCCAGGTGGGCAGAATGAAATAAGGGGCGGGGTGGCTGAGGCTTAGCCGGACTGCCTGCTGGGCATCCGTGCCACCTGAAAGCAGTAGCCAGCCGACGGTTATCCAGAGAGACAAACCCAGGGGCAAGTTTCTTCTCACCATGAAGTGTACCTCTTTCCTTCCCGAGACATCGCCAGCGAGAGGATTATGAGGGAGACCGTACCGGCTGAGTACCTGGCTAGAATATCTGGTTGACCCGGTCAGGCGGCGCGTTTAGAATTCTCCTCAAGCCAAGGCCGGCTTCCAATCCTCAGTACCCAAGGTATCAGAAATTGACGCGATCAACAACCCGCCTGCATGAACCCACTCTGCTCCGCGAAACTCCGATGTCTGGCGAGCAACCCCGAATTCTCTTTTACGACGACTTCAGGGACGCCAGTGTCAGCGTCATCATACCGGTCTGTAACGAAGCAGAAGCCATTGGCCCTTTGCTCGACCAGGTGATCAACATCATGAGAGGGATCGGGCGGCCGTGGGAAGTGGTAGTAGTCGATGACGGATCGGGCGACGGAACGCTGGAGGTCGTCAAGAACAAGGACGCGAGCATCATTGCTCACCCCTATAACATCGGCAATGGAGCGGCTATTAAGACAGGAATCCGCCACTGCTCAGGGGAAATCGTAGTGATGATGGACGGAGACGGACAACACAGCCCGGAGGATATCCCTCG
>JBGPHY010000515.1:0-4752 GCA_041484625.1 Terriglobia bacterium
ACATTCCCAGCTTTCTTGGCGGAGCGTGTTGGCCAACATGACTCGGCCCGCCTGCCAGAGTATTGTTGTGCAGCACAACGTCAAGAAAGCTCGAAGCGTATCAACTCAATTTGTTTCTCCTCACATTCGCCTAATCCCAGAGCTCCGGCGATTTCGATGTACTCAGGCTGACGCCGCACGAAAGTGCTGTACTGATCGGGCCTGGCCTCGGCAACGGCGATCATTCCCACTTGCAGGCGCTTTTCATCGATGATCTTCCATCCAATCCGATCCAGAGCAACCGGATCGGTAGCAAAATAGAGGGTCTTGTGCTCCCAAACAAACCGTGGAGGGTCAGCCCCGGGACCTCCGTGGTAGAGGGCCTTGATACCATCCATGATATGCAAGACCGTCTTCTGTCGAATCACCGGAAGATTGACTACAGCCGGAATGAAGGCGCCGCATGCATTCAGGGTGGGGGTCGAATGGCTGCGGTACACGTTGTTTACCAGGCCGTGTGAGAGGTTCTTGAGTGCCAGAGTCACTCCAGCTGATTGATGATCTTTCACGACGGGTAGATTGATCAATTTGTTGACTTCTTGAGTGAGAAACCTGGCGACATACGAACGCCGGGCTTGCAGACTGGCGGGATCCTGACCCGGAGTGACCAGAGCCATTTCAAGGTAGTGCTCTGGATCATAACCATTGATGTCCAATTGAACCCGGTCGAAATATTCCACGGCCGCCGACTGCCGCACCCCCTCAGGCAACATCTTGTCGAATCCGGCATCCAGAAACTGATTTCGATAACGATCGTAAACAACAATATCTCTGGGCTTCACTCCGGCAGCCCTTAGCCCGCCGACGATTTGGTGAATAACCTCAGCGCAGGAAATGACATGAGACGCTCCTACAGGATTCACCTTGATTCCGACGATATCCCCTGGTTCGAAAAAGACTCGCCAGGCTTCCGCCCAGTCCTCTGCTCCAGTCAGCCCTGCCATTCCCTGATGCATCATGGCTCGGACTGGCTCTGCCTGAAAGACACCCGAGACGATGCTGCCTGGATGCCGAACCGCAACCACACGGCCGGGATAGGGTCCGGGAATACCGAGTTTGGAACTCGTAGCTTTTGAGAAGTTTCGCGTGGATGAGAGAAGCGGAATGGCAGAGCTTGCAAGGCCCCCCAGCAGCAGGGCCCGCCGACTGATCCTATTTTGAGAATTCATGGTCGTGCCTTGGAACAGGTTGGGTTTCGAATATTGACCTAGTCATTATGGTGACAGCAATCTCAGATGTCAAAGCGAACCCAGCCGGGGTGATGTGTGTTTGCTCAAGAGAGAAGTATTGGGTAGACATAATGGAGTGACCAGTCTCCGCCTCATTTTGACGTGGCTTGCAGTCAAATACAGAGCCCGTATGGTAAAAAAACTCAAACCGACTGAAAGGCCAGAGATTACTGTCTCGCCTGCTGTTAAAACCTACATTTGGTCCGACCGGGTTTAGGCTACGTTACATGACGTTATATCAAAACGAGACCCTGTACCAAATGAACCCGAATGTTTTTTTCGCACCACAGGGGCCTGATATGCGGGTTAGAGCCAGAGCGACTGCAAAATAAGGGGATAACCCTGTCCAAACGCTCCAATTGCGATTGTTTTTGACAGCATTGGTCGTGGCTACAATTCTGCAGCGAGATCTCCCATAAATCTACCGTCGATTCTTGACCCTCGTAGCCCTTTTTGAGATATTCGATTCCTGGGCAGTCTCTTCAAGTCCAGATCCACTCTGGTCGCTGAGAATCTCTTCTTGCGCAAACAACTGGCCCTCTACCAAGAGCGTCAAACCCGACCTCGGCGGGAAACGGATTCGACTCGTCTCACGATGGTATTGTTAAGGAGGCTGCTTGATTGGAAGGAAGCTTTAGCCACGGTTCGACCGAAGACCTTCACCGATTGACAACGGCCAAGGCTACCGCTTTCTGTTTCATGATCGAGACAGTATATACTTTCAGGAGCTGGATCTTGCGGTACGAGCCCAGAGCGTGAGACTTGGCAGTCAACCAACACGGATAATTTCTGCGCTGCACAATCTGGGAATTCTATCAATCTCTGATTGAGACTGATCGGCGACAACTTTTTTCTTGGGCGGCGGACGACGAAAAAAACAATTGACGCCAGTCAAGAGACCTAGCCTAAAACGTCCAGGCGATCCTCCACATTAAGCAGGTTGGAGAGACCGAACCATCCGTGCCGTGTGCTGAACACGGAAATTCGTTCGCAGCACAGGAACAGCACTCCAGCCTTACAACTCCCAAGGTTGGGTGCGACGAACCGAGGTCATGCGACGGTACTCCGAATTCCTCACTTCACCACACTGGCACGCTTGATGTAGTCGAGTTTTGGAAACTGTGCTCGCAAGTAGCTGTTTCCTTGCGACTCCATCAATTCCTGCGACGGCCCTCCACCTCGCGGAACCCCTTCACCGTAGTCCTTATACAACGCACCGACGACTTCCATCCCCTGAATCACCTTGGCGAACGGGGCAAAGCCTCTCTGATCGAGTTGGCTGTTGTCGCCATAATTAATGAACAATTGCGTAGTTCGTGTATTCGGTCCGGCGGTGGCAAAAGAGATGGCACCGCGCACGTTGGACTCCTTCACCGGATCGTCGTTAATCCGCGCCGGTTCCCACTTCTTATTGACCTTCGGGTCCCCATGGATACCAAACTGTGCCATGAACTCATCAATCACTCGGAAGAAGGCTACGTCGTTGTAGTAGCCGATCTTGACCAGATCGTAGAAACGGTCTGCTCCCCTCGGCGCCCAGGCCCGATTGACCTCAAGGACAATGTCACCCTTGGTGGTCTCAAACTTCACTTGAATTGCTCGACCACCGCCACCAGCTCTTCCCAGCTGCCCGGGATGAATGGACTGCTCATTGCTGACTTCTTTCCCCTGGCGTTGGTGCGCTGAGAAATTCTACGTCAAGCCCTAATTGTATGTGTCGGGTTTGTCAGAGTGGAGATAGGTAATCCGAAGCCCGTTTCTCAGGATTTATCCAACTGCAGCATTTAAAAGGGATGTTCTCAACCCTAACGCCCCGCTCAGTCTCTTCCATCCCGGATGAGGTCGAGCAGTGCTTCCATATAGTAGTAATCACCGAAGATTAGCGATTCGTCCACACCGATGCCGGCAGGCTTGTGCAGTGTGCCGTGCAGCAAAATCCTGCCGTTGTCCGCAGCCTCTCCAGTGGCCATATAATTCCTCGTCAGCGAATCAATGGTCTTAACAGCCGTCTGGCGGTAAACCTCCTGTCGTGCTGGGTCAGTAACCAGCTTTGCCAGGTTCCACAAACCCGCAGCGGCAAGGGAGGCTGCCGAGGAGTCCCGCACCGCGTTGGGGATGTCAGGAGCACGGAAGTCCCAGTACGGGACGAAGTCGGTGGGAAGATGGGCGACGTAGTAATCTGCCATCTTTTGAGCGGCCTTCAAAAATCGGTAGTCCTTGGTGTAACGGTAGATCTCTGGAAACGCATAAATCCCCCAGCCCTGTCCCCGCGACCAGCAAGAGGTAACCGAGAAGGCCTGCTTGTGGTGATCCCTGCGTTTCCAGCCGGTCTGGGAATCGAGTTCAATAACCTGGATCGAACTGCCATCGTCGCGCACCGCTGTCCGTAGGATAGTGAGCGAGTTGTTTTGAGCCATCTCGAAAAGAAACGGATTAAATTCCTCCTGGGCCGCCCAGAACAGCAGGCTCATGTCGATCAAGGAATCGATGATGATATAGCCCTGCTCTTTAGGATCGTCCAATCGCCCCCATGAGCACAGATATTTCCCCTCAGGCATGTACCGCTTGGCATAGTTAGCCGCCGCGTCCAGCGCAATCCGCCGGTATCGCTTGTCAGCGGTCAGCCTGTAGCCTTCAGCAAAGGTTGGCTTGAAGAGCAGACCGAAATTCAGATCCCTTTCATCGTTTCGAAAATCGGCGATGGGCTCAGTCCACCGTCGTGCTCGCTCGAGCCAGACGGTTTGCCGGGTTTGGTCGTACACCTTCCAGAGCATGCCCGGGAAGTAGCCGGCTGTCCATTCATCCGGGCCCTTGATGATCCACTTACCCTTTTCGGTATAGTCGGGGTAGCCCTTCCCTACCAGGCAGGAAATCCTTTCTAGCTGCTGCTTGACGAACTCGAAGGCCTGAAGGTACTCGGCATTGGGGGCAGCGCTGGCCTGGGGCGCCAACAGGACCGAAGCGAGCATGCAAAAAAACAACGTTCTGATTCGAGCGTGGTAATCCAGACTCCAGACAGTCATTACGGGTGTGCGCCCAGTCCTTTGGCTGCCGAGCCCTGCGATGCCGATTCACTGACTTGTTGTCGCTTCTGAAACAGTAGTGTCAAGCCCCCGAAGAGCGATCCAACGATGACGGTGAAGGCTATCCACAAGGAGAGTTGAGGCAACAGCCCAATCAGGAACCACTTCGAAACGAGGCTCATCTCCGGGAATCCGGGAGGTCCTAGTTCGTAGTGGGTGCCCCAGTTGGCCGCCATCGCAACGAACATCAGGATCGCCACTGGGATGCGCGCCGCCAGACCGTAAATTGCTTCCACCTTGCCCAGCTCCGGCCAGCCGTGATAAGCGATCCAAAGCGAGAGGTACGAGGCCAGGTTAGCCGACACGATGGTGGCAACGATCGGCAGCGACAGCTTGAAGATTGCAAAGCTGAGGACGAATCCAACCACTAGTGCGGCTAGCGCGAAGCCGATGGCTCGTCC
>JBGPHY010000516.1:0-4744 GCA_041484625.1 Terriglobia bacterium
CCGCGAAGACGAAAAGGGAGCTTCTCCCACATGAAGGCCGTGTGCTTGCCGGGAGGAGCCTGCGACGGGTCAAATTGCGTTGGGCAGCAGCCCCACATAACCGTCGGAGGAATGGTTCCGGCTTCGTGACTGTCCACGATCTCAGAAAACTGTTTAACATGCTCCAGACCCAAGATCACCATGAAGGCGTCTTTCAGGTGGGAATTGCGCTCAGTGGCGCGATAGCAAGGAGGGTCGCTTAAGTTCAGATTCAAAGTGAAAAGGGGAGCAATCAAATTGTAGCGAAAGCCACGGGCTTTTTCGCTCCACTCCCGGGGTACCCGGGATTCTTCGAAAAGCTCCAGGAAGGTTTGCTGAGGGTTCAGTCCCGAAGCAACAAAGTGCCGTGCACGAAATACATCTCCTGACTCGGTTTCCACTCCGCAGGCTGTACCATTCTCGACCAGGATTCTACGAGGCCTGGCTTGGAGCTCGATATCCCCGCCGCTTTCCTGAACGGCCGCAACCAGTGCGCGGGCCAGGGCCGCTGAACCCCCACGGCACATCTGTGCCTTGCGATCACTGGCGAGCAGGGATGGAATATGGTGGCCCAGTCCCTTACACCTCAGATCAACTTCCCTCAATCCATTGAAAAAAAGGAGCGCGGCTTGAACGACCGGATGTTTGAATTCCTTCTGAACGAACTCAAGAGACGAAAGGGCACTCACTTCCAGTAGCAGCCTGCCTTCCGCGCTTTTTTCAAGCCAAGCACGGCGGCGATCGTTGGGTATGGGCGGCGACTGGCTTTCCGGGATCAGGATCTTCTGGACAATGGGCAGGATCCGTTCTCGCCACTGGCGGAGGGATTCCGCGTCTTTCAAGCTCAAACAGGCAAAAGACTCCGCAGTTTTCTCAAAGGACTTCCACCACTCCAGGATTTCCCCACTCTTCAAAATCAGGGCCACATTCAATTCAGGTTCCAAGTACACAGCCCCGAGCCGTTCCAGCTCCAGGTCTCGATACCAGGGCATCTGGTTGAGTCCGCGGTGGAAGAAAGAGTGAGTGTTATGGAAAAATCCGGGATGATTGGGGTCCTCCACGGTAGTCAATGCGCCGCCGGCCCTGTCGCGAGGCTCCAGGCACAGGATTTTCAGCCCTGCCTTACCCAGGTAGGCCTGCAAGACCAGGCTGTTATGCCCAGCGCCCAGGATGATTCCATCGTAGAACCCGGAACTCTGACTCACCATACGTGACATGACCCCAGTCACCAGAGCTGATTGCTCCGCTCTGTCTCCTGGTTTCATTGTGCGCTGAGCAGGCGCCGCGCATTCTCCTCGAGAATGGCCTTCTTTTGGGCTTCAGTTAATCCAGACTCCTGCATCTTCAAAAGAGCCGACTCATAATAAAAGAACGGATAATGAGAACCGAAAAGAACTCGCTCGAGACCGACTTCCTTGATCAACCGGGCCACGCCTCCAACTCCCTCTACCATGGACAGATCAAAGTAGACATCGCCTGCGGCAGAAAGCTTTCCTAATGGCTCCAACCCCATTTGCGGATAGCAATTCAGCAGGACCAGCCGTACTTTGGGTTCAGCTTTGACCAGGTCTGACAAGGGGGCCAGGTCGACCGGAGGTACGCGCATGAGCGGGTGCTGCGTACGCACATCCTCCATGCATAACGTGAGCTGCACAATAAGCTTGCGCACAGCCGCCAGCCTGAATAATTCTGCAAGGGCCGGGTACTTCAGATCATACCCATGGTAGTTGGGGTGCAAGCGAATCCCTGGCATTTTATGCTCTTCCTGGCAGCGCCGCAGGTCTTCCTGCCAGTCGGGGAGCTTGGGATTGATAGATCCGAATGGCAACAGGATCCCTTGCCCATAGGTTCGGCAGTCCATCACCAGCCGGGAGTTGACGCCGGCAAGGTCCCTGTGAAGAAGCCCGTCAAAACTGCCTGCCCAGGCTTGTAACACGTTCCGTTTCTGCAGCCTGCCAACCAGGTCAGCAGGCTCATCTCCCACCAGGCGTCGAAAGGGCCAGCGGGAAAGATTTACGTTGGTGTCAATGATCACGGCTGATTTCCTTTCCCATCCAACAGAGGCGACGTGCTGGATATCCTGGTTTCATGCTGGGATTGGGCCATAGTCGCAGATAGCGGTAATACGAACATCTTGACGTTTAGCATACTCCAGGATCTGGTAACGTCCACGTCCGCGGGCCCCGGACGACGGCCACATGAATCCGATCGCTGGGACTGGCAAGGGTGGAACTTCGCAGGGAAATCACGGGCAGAGCGGCCAGGGAGCTCTGAACAAAAGCTCGGCGATGAATGGACTTCATCGGCATTACCTCTGTGGATTCTTTAATCTTTAACTATGGGCTCCTGAACCGGGACGTGACACTCCCGTTGAAGGTGAACTAAGTCAGCTTGTAAGGATGTCGGTACTCGTACTGAAGCCACCGGTTGGCCGCCTCGTTGTTGGTAAAACGCTCCGCCCGAGCGTCCCACTCCAGGAAACTTCTCGTCTTCAATGCGATGTTGGCGATGAGTGTGGCCGTCGTCGAAAGGTGCCCGTTGAGGATGTCACAGTCACATTTGGCGCGGCTCTTGACACAATCCAGAAAGTTCCGAGCCATGGCAGTGGTTTCTTCGCTGCCGCTTGCGCTGGCTGGTTTTGTGGCCGGATGACGAGACAGGTCATAGGCCTGCTCACTCTTGCGGTCCAGCGGCGTCAAGGCAAACCTGGCCATCTGGGTAACTCTTTCCGGAACCACTTCCCAGCGATTGTAGTTGAAGGTCATGGTTCCCTTGGTACCACGCAGTTCAATGAGAGAGTCCTTCAGGTTGGGCGGCGCCGCGTTGGCATTGTACTGCGAAAAAACAACCAACGTTGAATTGTCAAACTCCCAGAGGACCTCCAGCGTATCAGGTATCTCCCGATTGTCCTCAACGGCATATTTACCGCCCAACGCGGTTACAGCGCGGGGAGCATCCTTACCTAAACACCAGCGGATCATGTCCATGTAATGGACGCCGAAGTTTGTCACCTGCCCTCCAGAGTAATCGTAGAACCAGCGGAAGTTGTAATACATTCGATTCCGGTTGTAAGGGACTTTAGGCGCCGGGCCCAGCCATTGTTCCCATTCCCATTCGCTGGGCGGCGCGCTGTCTGGCGGGTTGCCAATGCCCACGGGCCATTCATTCATGATGTGATAACATTTGGCGACCGTTACCTGCCCGATCCCTCCTGACCGCACCAATTCGGCAGCTTGTTTGAGGTAGGGACAGGAACGACGGTAGATACCCACCTGAACAACCCGTCGGGTCCGGTCAGCGGTCTCTACCATCTTGCGACCTTCAACCACTGTCAACGAAAGCGGCTTTTCGACATAAACATCCTTCCCGGCATTGCAGGCGTCGATAAACATCAAGGCGTGCCAGTGGTCGGGCGTTGCAATGACGACCGCATCCACGTTCTTGTCAGCCAGAAGCTCGTGATAATCCTTGTATTTCCTGGGACTGGCCTTCGATTTCTGAACCGCGAATTCCAGGTAATCGTCGCGCAAGTCGCACACTGCCGCCGTCTGGGAATCGCTTTGGTGGAGGAAGGCATCATGAACCTGATCACCCCGATTCCCCAGACCGATGTAGCCTATCCGAATGCGGTCGTTGGCCCCCAAAATACGGGAATAACTCAGGGCTGTAACCCAGACTGCCTTTTGCGTGAAATCCCGTCGATTGAATTGATTCATAAATGATCTCTCCAGATTGGGTCTGAAATCAGCGCATCCACTCGTCCATGATCCGGTCATCCCCTTCCTCGAAGCCGCGGTAGCGAAAGTTGCCGGCGAGGGGCACGACATTCCCCAGCCAGTCAGTCGGATCAGTCCAGATCACCTCTCGTCCCTCCATTGCCTGCACCAGGCTGGAGAGATCCCATTTGAGACAGAACCCGGGGATGACGGCCATATGCAGATAGTGGTTTGTGGGACTGTCGAGAGCAGCCCGCAGGCTGTGCGGCGTCTTGTCGAGCCAGATCTTTCGGATTCTCTGATCGGTGGCTGCCGCCAGCAGCAGCCAGACGCCCGCCTCAGCGCGCGCTACCGCGCGAATCGACCCGTTGCTCACGTCTCGTCGCGCCGCCAACACATCGACCGCCCGGCGGATGTCATAGGCCCGCAGGCCCGCAAGATTGCGCCCCACTAGCCACGCCCGTGTGTTCATCAAATACTCTCCTCCAAACGGCCGCCGGTCGTCGCTTCGGGGAAGCCCGCGAGGAACGAGAGCCAGCACGACTACTCCGCGGTGCACAGCGTCTATGGCCAGGGGAGAAGGCGTCAAACCGCTCTCAACCAAGACAAGACCGGGATGTACCTCCCCCGTGCGCGGAACCAGGAGTGTTCCATTGACCTCCAGGCCCGGTTCGGTCTCCAGCAGGATCTTTTGGGTAATGTACTCAGCGCCTGGAGTCTCCTCCACAACTCGAATCTCGGGCGGCGTCCCCTTCGGCGGCTCCATCAACCGTTGGATTTCGTCAATTAATTCCGCCTCCTTGGGACTCATGTTTTCCCGTCTGTGTTCAAAGCCTTCCCGAATGATTTCGTAGACCTCGCGACTGGCCAGGTCCGCCGAAACCTGGCCGCTTGCGGTAACTATCAGCTGGTAATTAAACGCCATCTCAACCGGTTCGTCAAACCGGTCGCCTTTCCCATCTTTGAGCCAGCGGATCATCCACTCATAGATTCGCTCTCGCACCGGCTTC
>JBGPHY010000517.1:0-4741 GCA_041484625.1 Terriglobia bacterium
GAATAGAAACCAAATCTCTCCCACATTTCCGTAGCGAAAAGAACATAGAGTCCCTTGGGATGCCTCTCTCTTGAACTCGCGGGGAGCGGAGTAGCTACGGGCCGACGGGTCATGAAGATTCCGAAGCAGTTTAAGGATTGATAGTCCTTGCAATCCTAATGAAAAGCATTTGAAATTACCAGCAGAAGCACACTGCCGATCCGGATTTGACCTGTCAGCGGACAATGGCCAACGGGCCCCTGTCCGCCTCCCAAGAGGAGGAGCCGGGGATCTTGGTGGGAGAACTAGGATGAGACCCTATCGAATTGCTTTCGTCGTCTGGATGACGATCTGGGCGGCCCTCTTTTGCAGGCAATTCCTGCTCCAGCCGGAATGGGTCCGACAATTTGTCGAATTAGCGTCGGCGGATTCAGATGGCCGTCGCGCTATCGCTTACGGTCGGGACTTCTATGAATTCCTCAGGTTCTGCCACGCGACTCTCCCCTCCCGGTGCACTTACCGACTGATCGGCCCTGCGGAATGGTCGGTGGACCGGGTCAGAGCCCATTACTACCTTTACCCTCGTCTATTGAGTGAGAAACCAGATTACATCCTCATTTACAGAGAGCCCACCTACGGGGAAGACCATACGAGCTTATTGGCAGTCATGAACAAGGAAAACCGTATTCTCAAAGCAGAAAGGATCCCTGTCCGATGAGTGATTGGCTGAAGGGTTCCCTGGGAGTATTGCTGGCGTCAACCGGGGGGTTTCTGATCCTCAAGGCTATTGCCCGTAAAAACACATTGGGAATTGCGGTAACGCTGTCGGCCTCCGTAGGTTTGGGCCTGGGCCTCATCGCAACCTTAATGGAGCTTCTCAGCTTTGCTCAAATCCGTTTGACCCCGCTAAACCTCCTGGTTCCCATGATTCTCTCCTGCCTGGTTCCTTTCCAGGCAGTGCGGCATATCTTTCGGGGCAAGCCCAGATCTGGACTCCAATCGATGAGCACTCGGGGGGATGGTGAAGAGGAGACTTCGAAGCTGCAGCAGGAAAGATCCAGTAAAACTCCTGAAATACTCCTGGTAGGGGCGTTGATCCTGGAGATCATTCTCACCTTCTCGCAGACCCTGCTGCTCCCCATTGAGTCTTTTGATGCCGTGGCCAATTGGGGGCTGAAGGCAAAGGCAATTTGCCAATCCGGCACGATTCCAACCCAATTCTTCTTGGATTCCAGCTACCGGAATTACGCATACCACCCGGACTATCCGCTGCTGGTGCCGTTGGCGCAGAGCTACCTGTGCTTGTTCCTACCGGAATTCAACGAGTATGTCTCGAAGCTGGTTTTCCCGTGTATTTACCTGGCTTGCCTGCTGTTTATGTTTGGAGCAACCGGATGGCTTGGGCTTTCGCGCCGAGGACAAATGGTCTTTACCTTGATGCTGGCAGGCACACCCTTCTTCAGATACCAGTCCACCCTAGCCTACACTGATATTGTGATGTCCTACTATTTCTTCGGAGGGGTGGCATTTCTTTTCTTCTACATGCGCCGAAGGGAGAGAGTCCTGCTGGTTCTCTCCGCAGTATGGCTGGGGCTGGGTGCCATGACCAAGAATGAAGGGTTGGCTTTGGGCCTGCTGTGCTGGTTGGTGCTAATCTTCGGCTCCATGGGCAAGCCCCTCCAGGAACACCAGAGAGGGCGCCGGCCGGACTGGGTGCTGTTTCTCGCGGTCTGGCTTCTCGTCCAGGGACCCTGGTTGATCTACAAATCGACACTCCATGTGACCAATGATGTGGTGAATCGTCGGGCACTATTGGCGGCTATGCGGTGGACCCTAGTGGAGAGGCTCCCTCCGATTCTGTACCACTACCAAACCCAGGTATTTGGCCTGAGAAACTGGAATATTGTCTGGATCCTGTTCCTTCTGGCCCTCATCCTGCGTGGCAAGCATATAATGAAGACAGAAGGGAAGTATCTGGTGCTTCCCGTCCTGTTGAGCTTGCTGGTGTACACTTCTATTTATCTGATCACGCCAAGGGACCTGGTGTGGCATCTGAAAACCTCGGCGAGCCGGGTCTTTTTGCATTTCTTACCCGTGGTGGTCTTTGCCCTTGCCTGGCTTTATGCGGAAGAGAAGAAAGCATCCAACAAGGCAGAGACGCATACGGACCGGAGGGGGGCAATAGCGCTTAAGAAGGACGGCCATTGACTGAGGGAAGCGAGGTCTATAAGCTCTAAGAAAATTCGAACTCGTGGAGAGGCGGCGATGCTGAACTCCCGGCAGGGTCTGGTGATTGCAATTGACGGTCCGTCCGGCGCGGGCAAAAGTTCGGTCGCCAAAGAGGTCGCCCGACGCCTGGGATATCTTTACATCGACACTGGCGCGATGTATCGGGCTGTTGGACTGAGAGCCCTTCAACAGAACCCCGAGTTGAATGAGCCACAAGTCATAGCGGCCATCGCCGCCAGTTCCAGGATTGAGCTGAAGGACAGCCAAGGGCAACTCCGGGTCTTCCTGGATGGCGAAGACGTGTCGGAAGCCATCCGGGCTGAGCCAATTAGCCAGGCGGCTTCTATTGTCTCCAGTCTCTCCGAAGTCCGGAGGGTCCTTGTGAATGCCCAACAGCGACTGGGTGCCCATGGGGCAGTTGTAATGGAGGGCAGAGACATTGGAACGAAAGTCTTCCCTGACGCCGATCTAAAGATCTTTATGGATGCCTCGGAGCATACTCGCGCCCGAAGACGACAAGAAGACAATGTGCGTCGTGGAAAGACAATCAGTCTCCAGGAAATGCTCTCGGAAATCAGGGAAAGGGACCAGCGTGACAGCCAGAGGGCAGACTCACCTTTGATTCAGACGGAGGATGCCATCTACCTGGATACATCGGAAATGAGTCTGGAGGAAGTGATCCAGCAGGTCCTGAGGCTGGCCAAGGAGCGCCAGGGGGCCACCATGCAAAATCAAGTCGGTATCTGAAGCTTCAAATCTCTATTCTCTATACCCGGTCATCCTCCATTGCTCATGGAGGCAAGGAAGTCGGCATTCACCTTTTTCTTTGAAAGTCGATCCAGTAGGAGTTCCATGCTCTCAACCGGAGACAGATTACTAAGGACCTTGCGCAGAACCCACACCCGGTTGAGCTCATCCTTGGAGAGCAGCAATTCCTCTTTGCGGGTCCCCGAGCGGTTAATGTCAATGGCTGGAAACACCCGCTTGTCCACCAGTTTCCTCTCCAGGAGGACCTCCATGTTGCCGGTCCCCTTGAATTCCTCAAAAATCACATCATCCATGCGGCTGCCGGTGTCAATCAGGGCTGTGGCAATGATGGTGAGGCTGCCTCCCTCCTCCACGTTGCGGGCCGCGCCAAAGAAGCGTTTGGGGCGCTGCAAAGCGTTGGAGTCGACGCCGCCGGAAAGCACCTTTCCTGAGGGGGGAACAATTGTGTTGTAGGCGCGTGCCAGACGAGTGATGGAATCGAGCAGGATGACCACATCTCTCTTATGTTCGACCAGTCGTTTGGCCTTCTCGATGACCATTTCTGCCACCTGCACGTGCCGGGTAGCCGGCTCGTCGAAAGTCGAGCTGATGACTTCTCCGTTGACGGACCGCTGCATGTCGGTCACCTCTTCCGGGCGCTCATCAATCAAGAGCACAATCAAGATGATCTCCGGGTGGTTCTGGGTGACGGAATTGGCAATGGTCTGAAGCAGCATGGTCTTGCCTGTGCGCGGCGGAGAAACAATCAAACCACGTTGCCCCTTTCCGATGGGTGTCATCAGGTCCAAAACCCGGGCCGACAGGTTATCGGAGACCGTCTCAAGACGCACTCTCTCATTGGGGTAAAGCGGGGTCAGGTTATCGAAGAAGATCTTGTTGCGGGCAACATCGGGGTGCTCGAAATTGATAGCCTCGACCTTGATAAGGGCAAAATACCGTTCTCCATCCTTGGGGGGCCTGATCTGGCCCGACACGGTGTCGCCTGTGTGCAAGTCGAATTTGCGTATCTGGGAGGGAGACATGTAGATATCGTCGGGGCCGGGCAAGTAGTTGTAATCGGGCGCCCGGAGGAATCCAAACCCATCGGGCAAGGTTTCCAGCACGCCCTCGGAAAAGATCAGGCCGTTTTTCTCTGTCTGAGCCTGCAGGATCTTGAAAATCAGTTCCTGTTTCCTCATCCCGGTGGCGCCGGCCACATCGAGATCCTTGGCAATCTGGGTCAATGTGGCAATGTTCATTTCCTTCAGTTCTGCAATGTCCATACAGACTCCTTGAGGTTACCTCGCTACGCCGAGTGTGCGTCGCGAAGGCCATCATGCTTGAATTGAGAATGAGATCGAAAAAAGGTTATCGATAATGTGACTCGTCAACTGCCGAAACGACTAAGAATTCGCTGGCATCAAGTTGGTATAAGGCTGGAGCATGGTCCAAACTTGGCTATAGCCCAGACCCTGAACTGCAGAATAGGCAATCACTGCTGCGTCCGTGCATAAAGACCGTGTATGCGTCAACGATTTTTGCAACTCAACTTTGGACAGCTTGTCGGCTTTCGTTGAAACAATGAAGAAAGGAAGGAGTTTCTGCCGCAACCACTCTAGCTTTTGCAGATCCTGCTGTGTTGGACCTATTCGGGAGTCAACAATTAGGATACTGACCGCCAGCTGTCTCCGCCCATTCAGGTAATTTTCTATGAGTTCCCCCCAGGTTTCCCTCAAGGAACGAAGGGCTTTAGCATACCCGTAACCTGGAAAATCCACAAAGAAAA
>JBGPHY010000518.1:0-4741 GCA_041484625.1 Terriglobia bacterium
AAACTCCAGCTCCCAAATTCGCTCCTTTTTGTATCTCCCTTTTAAGAAGCGCTTAAATCCAATCCATTGCAACGGGCTCTCTATCTTTCGATTGTTTTTTAAAAGATCTTGAAACATATTATCTGCACCTTCTGAAAGATCTTGCACCCATTCCTCAATAGCGTTGCCTCCACCTGCATACTCGAAATCCCAAAAGCTCCATACCTGAGGAGAACACAACTGTATCACTTTTTTATTATAAATCAAGTAGTTTCTCTTGACTTTCAATTATCATATATTTAGTATATCAACTTAATTGTACAAGTTTATAAATTAGAACTATTTACAAGATATGTTTACTGAAAACAGGAAAGGCCAACACTTCAATCAGAAAAAGAGAAAGAGAGTTGGCCTCGTTATTCTGGGGAGTTGGCAGAGGGGCTTATTGCATCAGACTGTAAATCTGCGAAGTGGCGTTAACGGCACCATTCGTGAGTTCGAATCTCACACTCCCCGCTAGTTGTTGAAAACTCGCCTCACTGATAGCGCTAACTACCAGTGAGGCACATCCCAGGCCGAAGCCGTAGGACGAGGTTGTCTAGACCCATCGTCATTATGGCTCCGAGCCTTTACGAAAGGCAAGGCCAGAAATGACGTGCCACTACTGCAAGAACGCCGCAGAACGGCATGGAAAGACCAAGAACGGCTTACAGCGTTACCGCTGTACCCACTGTAATCGGACGTTCTGTGAAGACCAGACGCGTCCACTTGGGGAGATGAGAATCAGTATGGAAAAGGCTGCCCTGGCCATTCAGCTTCTCGTTGAAGGCAACTCGGTGAGGACGACTGAGCGCATCACTGGTCTTCATCGCGACACGATTCTGGATCTACTGGTGCTCGTCGGAGAGCGCTGCCAAAGGGGCATGGAGCACCAAATTCGAAACGTGAATGTTCGCCAAGTCCAGGCTGATGAGATATGGGGATACGTGTTTAAAAAAGAGAAGAGCAAGACGGGTAGCGAACTTGGAGATCCATTCATCGGAGACGCTTATACGTTCGTAGCAATTGAAGCCAATTCGAAATTGATTCTCTGCTTCGAACTCGGCCGCCGCGATTGGGGAACCACAATCAACTTTGTGAACAAGTTGGGAATGGCCGTCCAGGGCCGGTTTCAGCTGACCACGGATGGATTCAAGCCCTACATCGGAGCCGTCGAGGACACGTTCGGTGCGGATGTGGACTTCAGTCAACTCGTCAAGGTGTACTCTTCGGATGAGCCGAATCGGGAACGCTATAGCCCCGGCCAAGTGGTCGATGCAATACCGGTGCCGATCAGCGGAGATCCTGACTCAGTTTTCATCAGCACGTCTTGCGTTGAGCGCCAGAATCTTACAATGCGGATGATGATGCGGCGCCTGAGCCGCCTGACGAATGGATTGTCAAAGAAATGGGAAAACCTGAAAGCGGCCCTGGCTCTGCATTTCGCGCACTACAACTTCTGCCGCGTGCATCGGACATTGAAAGTCGCGCCAGCAATGGAGGCAGGAATCGCAGATCATGTGTGGTCAATTGAAGAGTTAATCGCGCTGACATGAGGTTGCGCGAAATCCCAAAAAAGAAAGGAGGTGAAACCCAATGGCTTTCAGAAATGACGTTTTTCAAAGGGCTGGGGGTAAATGTGAGTGTACGATGAAATCGTGCGGTCACATCGGACGTTGCTCGGCGATGCTGCGGGGTGAATTGGAGATTCATCGCATCATCGCCGGAGAAGCCTACAATCTTAGCAACGTGGTGGCTATGTGTCCGACTTGCCACCGATATACGCCCACTTATGGGCTTGGGAAGAGGTAAATTGCCGAGCCAACTTCAATAAGGCAGTTTCAACTGATCCGATCGCCCTTGGACGAATTGAGATTTCCCCAAGATAGTTCTCGTTGCTGACCGCTTGGATTCTCACGCTCACGCTGTCTCCAACCTCCGACAGAAGTCCAGGGGCCAAATATCCTAACACGAACTCCGCTAATTCTTGCCAAGGATGCTTCCAATACTCTCCATAACGGAAACACACCCAAGCTGGCCTCTGATCGTCGCCTTGGCAACTTTCAAAGGTTTCCAAGCGTGGGAAGCTGGCCAGTCCCGTTATGATTCCTTCGAGACCTGTATCAACTGGTGCATTCACCTTGACAAAACTTTGCGTGTGTATGGTCATCAGGCAAAGTATAGTCAGCTTAAACAGATCTGAAAAGGAGGTTGTTGTGTCATCGAAAAATCCAATGGACCGCCCTAGTTATCAAGGGGAGCCAAGTCCGCCGTGTCCAAAGTGTGGGTCTCCGACCGTTGGCAGAAAATCAAGCAAAACCGGCGAACTTTATTTCGGCTGCAAGAACAAGGAAGGCTACAACTTCAAAGGCTGTCAGAGCCACTAGCAACACTTTCTTAGGACACTACCCAGACAGCGCATTCACGAGGTTGGCACATCGAGAGGACACCGTTGACACACCCGATGACCGGGTTTGCTGCAATCAAGCTGAAGGAAATGTTCTACCCATTGACCGGGGAAGGGATGCTGTCACGGTTCGGGAGACTGGCGACCAGCCATAAGCTCACGAGCATTACGGTGGTGCCAGCCAAAGTTAAATGCCACGGGAGATAACCTACCCCCTGAGCACCCAGCCAATGGCTCATTGGCTTCCAATGCAGGAGCGACATGGCAATACCGTTATTGAGTGCATGGGCGACCATGCTGCAAGAGACAGACCCTGTGCGCCAGGCCAGGTAACCGAATACGGCCCCCAGAAAGAAGGTGGGCAGGAGACGGTATATTGAAGAGTGAGCTAAGCCGAACAGGAATCCTGAAATCAATATCGCCGGCCACATTCCGAATCTCCGGAAGCCAGTCAGCATCATCCCCCGGAACAGCAACTCTTCACAGAACGCCGGGCTAATGGCCAGCACCAGCCAAACCGACCAAAGTGGAACGGGTTTATCTCCTTGGAGAAAGATTTTTTCCATCGCCCGGACCAGCGACTCCGGTGGAGGGAGGAGTCGAATGAGCAGGCCTCCCACAAATGCCCAGGCCGAAAGGCCCATCAAAACCCCTGCCAGGAGCCCCCTCCAGGGAGGAAGACGGAGCGCAAATGTCTCCTGAAAGTCGAACCCTTTGGCTAAAGCGATCCCAAGGGTCGGCAAGAGAAAAAAGACGAACTCGGTAACCAGAATCATCCGCGTATGGCTGGCCTTCTGGAGGAGCAGGGATCCATAAAAGGCCAGCACAAAAATCGCGGCGAAAAGGACCAGCACAAAAGAGGGAGCGGGAAGCGTCCGTTTGCCCCTCTGGAGACCCAGGATTGTGCCGATCGATTCCTGTCCGCCCAGTAGAACCTGCTCCCGTTCAAAGACCCGGGCCGCCAGCAGGAGGGCCAGCAAGGCATAGGCAGCCGAGGAAACGAGAACCAGGAATGCGCTTTCAACGTGCGCCTCTGCCAGGAACAGAGCCTTGATCAGGAGGGCGATGTTGACCACGGGAACAAAGGCTGTCCAGGCATTGAGCTCTATGCCCGGGATCATGGTAATGCCGAGAGGCAGCATCAATAGCATGAGCACCGGGGTCAGGAAGTTCTGCCCATCCTTGAAATCTTTGGCAAAAACGGCAACGGCCAGGAACACCGCTGTGACAGTGAAGGTCACCGGCACAAGCATGAGGAAAGCCAGCAGGTAGGTGAATGGGGCCATGCTCAGTTGCCCTTCGGGGAGGACAATTCTGGCAAAAGTGGCAGCCATGCTAACCAGGTTGGCCAGAGTGGCAATGAGTGCAACCACCCAGACCGTCAGAAATTTGCCGAGGATGATTTCGCGCGAATGGACCGGTGCACAGAGCAAGGTCTGCAATGTGTTGCGCTCCTTTTCACCGGCTGTGAGATCGATGGCCGCATAAAGGCAGGCCGAGGCAGAGACGATGATCAAAAGGAATGGTAGCAGCGATCCGGTCAACTGCCCCGAGCGGCGGTTGGCTGGGGCGACGTTGCGCGGCAGGATTTCCAGAACCAAGGAGAACCCTTCAGGCAGTCCCTGCTGTTGTTCGCGCTGGCGAAGGAGGGCCCGGCGATAATTCGTCAGGACCTTCTCCAGTCGCTCCCTGGCCTTTCGAGAGTCCTTCCGGACAGAGTCATAGTAAACCGAGATTCTACCCACCCCGCCGCCATCCAGAGCCGCGCGGGCTCCCGGCCAGAGAACCAGGACGGCGTCCAGCTTCCGATCTGAAACTTGCCTTCGGGCTTCGGTCAGGACCGGGTTTTCCGCCTCAGATTCCGCCAATCCGGACTTCGAGTCGTTCTCCCCGGCTGAACCCTCCCGGGACTGGACCGTGGAACCGGCGGCTGGAGGCAACTGAATCCGGCCGGTCTCAAACCGGCGTCGGAGCGCATCCGAAATCCCGCTCCAAATCTCCAGGTTGAGGTGTCTCGACGTGCCTATTTCCTTTGCCATTTCGGGTGAAACTTCACCCCAGATGGCCACGTTTGAAGCACGAGCCTCCCGCGCTTCTTCCTGGACCTCCCCCAGCTTGCTCAACCCGATAATCATTAAGGGATAAAGCAACAAGGGGAGCCCCACCATCATGACCAAGGTGCGGCGGTCCCTGAGAGTCTCCGTGATTTCTTTCTGGAAAATGGTCCAAACAATGCGAGGTCGCATAGGCGATGGTGATCCTGAAAAGGATCAGGGGGATTTCCTTTGAACGTGATACAGGAAGGCGTCGGTCAGA
>JBGPHY010000519.1:0-4731 GCA_041484625.1 Terriglobia bacterium
GAACGAAAGGTTCGGGACGGATTTCAACCAAGCCGATCAACTCTTCTTCGATCAAATCGTCGAGGCCGCCATGGCCGACGATGGGCTGCAGCAGGCAGCGGCGGTGAATCCAGGAGATAAGTTCGAGTTGGTGTTCAAGAACCTGCTCGACAACCTCTTCGTGGAGCGCATGGATCAGAATGAGGAGATCTTCGTGCGCTTCATGAACGACCTGCCGTTTCAGAAGGTTGTGACGGCCTGGATGGCGTCAGAGGCCTACCGGCGGTTGCGTGGTAGTGCGGGTGAAAGATGTACCGCTGCGGTTGACGCCGCGGGGCAGCCACCGCTTCGGATTGTTCGGCCGCGTCGCGAGGATCGCTACGTCACCTGTGTGCCGCTGGTCCCGCTCAAGGCCGCCGCCGGCGCGTTCAGCGATCCTCAGCACGTAGAAGACGACAGCTGGGAATGGGTCGAGATCGACTCAACCCATCGACTGCGTCCGGGGATGTTCATCGCGCAGGTGGTCGGCAAGTCCATGGAGCCGGTGATCCCAGATGCCTCGTACTGCCTTTTTTCGGCACCCGTCACTGGGACGCGACAGGGCAAGACGGTGCTCGTCCAGTTGCGTGATGCTGCCGATCCGGAAACTGGCGAGCGCTACACCGTCAAGCGCTACGAGAGCGAGAAGACCCCTGCGGAGGGATCGTGGCGGCACGCGAAGATCACGCTCAAGCCGAACAACCCAGCGTTCCCCCCGATCGAACTCACTGGCGCGGACGAGGGCAGCGTTCAGGTTGTTGCCGAGCTGCTGGAGGTGCTTGGCTGAGGCGAGCTTCTGCACGCCACGCCGGAGCAACGGAAGAAGTATGAGATGAGCGGCGGCCGCACTGGACTGCATTGGGACGCCCTCGATAAAGATGTCAGCGTCCCCGGCTTGCTACGCGGAGTCGGCGACCAGACCCGTCGGGCCCGTCAGTCCAGCGGCGTGCCCTGATCCGCAAGGGAACGTCGGCACAGAATCCGGCTTACAGCCCGGTTCCCACGCGCACTAAAAATGGACTGGCCCAATTTTTCAACCCCGGTGAGTATGAGGCAAGATGGCCCTCATGCCGAGTACTTTTTACGTCTGGCTGCGGATAACCCATATACGTTCGAGAGCTTTGCTCCGGGTATCAAGAGCACGAAAATCTGATGGGTGCTGTTGAAGAGGTGGAGTTCGCATTCGTGCAGATCCCCATTGATGTCTGTGATTGTCGTCATCTCTTCAGCCAGCCGCCGTTTTCTCAACATGGGCCATAGCCAGTTGTTCCATGTGCACGGATTTGGCCAGGAATAAATTCCATACTTCTTGAGAAAGGATGCCGACGCCATGGGCTGTCGCCTCAACTGAAAGACGACATTGTTGGATCCTGCTGTGGGTTGGTCATAAACGGCAAGCCCAATAGGCGCGAAGTGTGTGGTTGCATATCTTCGCATGCTGGAGTAGATCGAGCCTCCAAACATGGTCGACAGTTCCATGGGAGTCTTGATCGAAACGACGTAATCGGCTGCTACTTTCTCGTATGTGTCTAGCTGATACAAAGTTTCTGCGGCAAAATTATTCGCTTCTCGCTCAAACAGTTCTTCCGTTTCTGGATTCAGTTCAAATTCGCCGTCTTCAACTACCTTGTACATTCGTCTTTGATGAGGTAAGCATCCGTGACCGGTCTCGTGGAGCTTGACCCAAGTTTGTTGCTTGGGATGTAGAGATTGGTCAAGGAAGATCTCTCCTGAAGGAACATGAAGCAGGCCTAGAACCTTCTTCAGCCCAGAAACGAGAGGTCGAGCTCTCTTTCCAAACGAAGATCCAAGACTCTCGAAAATTGTGCGGCTATGAAGCTCTAAGGATATAGTCTCCTCAACCGCGAGCTTCGCTGTGCAGAGGATGTCAGCTACGGGGGTCGGGAAACGGCCGTAGGCATCAGCCTTTCGCAATAAGGCATCCGAAGTTCTTCTGACTTCTTCAAGTTGTTCTGGCGGGAGGGAGGAATCGTCGCCTTTCATTGCTTCTTCTTTCCTTTCCTGAAGCGAAGATATTCCAGAAATCTTACAACCTCTTCTCTTTCTTCGTTTGTAAGATTCTGCTTGAGCGAAAAAGAAATTCCGCTAGTTGCCAACTTCTTTTCTCCGCTCGGGCGTCTTATGTAACCTGCTGCCTCCATTATTTCACGGTGCGGAACACCATAAACTGTGGCGAGCTTATCTAGTATGTGTGGTGAAGGCGTTTCTATCTTCCCTGACTCGATCTGACTAATGTATGCGTTCGAAACAGCCTTGTTCGTCGCTTTTTCCACTTTTCGCAAGCTCAATCCGGCCAAAACACGAAGTTCCTTGAGATAGATACCAAACGACTTTCTTTCCCCCTCGTTCATCACTGCCCTCTGAAAATGATCGAGTATTACGGTTTTATTGTACCTTGCCAAGCGAAGATAAGCAAGCGCGCTAAATATCGCTTGACATAATTAGCGCGCTTAGAATAGTATATTTCTACGCTGCGGATAGGCCGCAGTGATTTTCTTTAACAGAGGAGGCCCCAATGAGCCAAACGACTGTGGCTACCAAGTTCGAGATACTGATCGTTTACAACGGCGTATCGAAACCGATCACGGTTGAGCCGCATGAACAGGTACAGGCAGTCTTGAAGCAGGCGATCCACCTGTTCAGCATCACACAGAATCCACATCTCCTCTCACTCTTTAAGGAGGACGGTACGGTGGTGTCAGAGAATCAATCTGTTGCTGATGCTGGCATTAAGCCCGGTGAGCGCTTGGCATTGAGGCCAAACGCCGTGAAGGGGGGCTGACATGATCCGCCTGTCGGCGAGTGTCCTTACTGAGACCATTCGCATGGTGGCGGATTGCGGAAAAGGCCAGTGCGAGTGTGTCACCTATTGGACTGGGCCAGCAGGCGATGACAGAACGGCTGATGGGTGGGATCATCCCACCCATCGCCGTTCCCCATTCGGCTATCAAGTTGACGACGCCTGGCTGACAAAATACTGGTTCCAGCTCGCACGGCAGGGGCGAGCGATTCGCGCGCAAGTCCATACGCACCCCGGCTTGGCGTTTCATTCGGAAACTGACGATCATTGGCCTGTGGTTTCACAACCGGGCTTCATCTCGATTGTCATTCCGAACTTTGCCATGGAGCCGGTTGATTTAAACAAGATGTGGGCCGGAATCCTGACCGCTGACGGCATCTGGATAGAGGCTCCCATCACTTCAGTACTGGAGGTGACCTCGTGACACAACCTCATGAGCTCGATCGAATGATTCGCCTGGCACGGGAGTTCGTTGCGGCTGATCTTAAAGACGAAGAAATTATTCTAAGGTTTCAGTCGTTCAAGGTCAGTTGCATCGCCGATGCTGCCAACCTTACCACGTATATGGGGCAGACTGCCCTTGTCATGTTTGTTTCGCTGGTAGCCAGAATGGGTGTTCAAATTCACTTGGCTATCCCTGAGGTAAAGCTGGTGGGTCCCCAGCCCCCGCTCCAAAGGACGTGGTTGAAGGATGCGTTGTGCGACTTCGGCAACAACTTGATTCCGGGATCGATGGTATCAAGTAGAAACACGTGTCCTTCCGATCTCCTATTCATTTTTGGGGACACGCCCTACGTTTCACTGAGAACACCGGCATGGCGCCTTTCAGGAACCGCATGGGAAGGAAAAATATCTGAACCCCAGTCGCTTGGCAATCGCTGGGGAAAAGGATGGCCTATCGGTGGAATGACTGCCGCCGCACTCGCCGCTGCTGAAGTCTTTAAAGCGGTTGTCCGCAACATGAAACCTGTACAACAGGACGTGCAGTCGCCATTTCTTGAAACGGTGCGTGGAGCAGCATGGGATTGGGGCTGCGATTGTCCCCCTTCTTCTGACCTCAACTGTGGCCTTCTCGATTTCATGAGCGCTGGGGCTGTAAACCAGGCGTCGATGTATGTTTTGTTGAGGGTGCCTGGTATCGAATTTGGGTCTCGGGTTTTCGACGATGATGTTATTGATCATACGACGCTGAATAGAGGAATGCTCACTCTTCGTTCTGATGTCGGTCGAAGCAAGGTGAGTGTGATTGCGCGCTATGCGAACTCCCAGGCTATTCCTGAAAGATTAGATAGCGCATCGCTGTCTCGGTACATTCCTTTGGCCCCATCAGTTTTGGTGGGGGTGGATGACATTCCTGCCCGGTGGCAAGTTCAGAAGGCCACATTGGGTTGGCTTGGTATTGGGGGAACAAGCCACTTCGGCACCTTGACCTCCTCTCACGAAGCAAGTGAACCATGCGCTGGCTGTCTCCACTGGATGGATGATCCCATGGAAACCCCAGTGCTTCCAACGGTCAGTTTTGTCTCGTTTTGGGCAGGTCTTGCTTTAGCGGTACGGTTCCTTCGTCATCAAATGGGTAGGCCTTATTCTATGCGGAAGCAAGCTCTCTGGTTGGTCCCGTTAAAGATGGATGATCCGAACGCAGGCTGGTGGAGTCCTGTTGCACCACGGAAGGACTGTCCAGTCAGATGTGGGGCTGCTGATATCTCCAAGATGCGCGTGAAGAGCGTCAGATAGAGCAGAAAAAGGTGACAGGCTACTTTGTTTGGGGTGCTGGTCCTGCCTCAAGGAGGACCGATAGCCGGAATGCAGTGGCGTCAGTCACCGATTCATCGGAATGAAACGGTGACAGACCCCGTGTCAAAGGGGCCAGACCCCCGGACAGGCGCGGC
>JBGPHY010000520.1:0-4725 GCA_041484625.1 Terriglobia bacterium
GAACCCCGAACCGGTGAGCAAGAAAGTGCGCGAAGGATTCGCGAAGTTTCCAAACTGGCAGCGGAGCGAGGCGGACCTGCGCGAGGTGCGCAAACAGGTGACGTTCGCCATCTTCGCCGAAGAGGACGACATGGGCAAGGTGACGGCCACCGTCGATGCTCTCTTCACCCTGCTGCAAAAGAGTTTCCACCCATGAGTGCCTGGCGCGACAAAGAGGAGTTCAAAGCCCGCGTGCTGGAATGGGCCGACAAGCTGGGCGTAAAGGCCAGCGCGTTGTATGTGCGCCCGATGCGCCGAAAGTGGGCTTCGTGCTCCACAGCGGGAACGCTGAGCTTCAATGACGAACTGCTCGGCCTGGAGCGCGCGCTTGGCGACTACGTGATCGTTCATGAGCTGCTGCACTTCTCGGTTCCAAACCACGGCAAGCTCTGGAAGAGTCTGATGAGGGCGCATTGTGGGGACTACGAGAAACACGAGGACGAACTCGAGAAGATTGCGCATAACGACCGGTTGCAGCGTACGGCGCTGTCGCGCCGCCGCTGAACCGGAGCGATTAGGGCAGGCTCCGAAAGATGGCTATGGCAAAACCGAAGCGGAAATTGACGTCAGCCGAAAAGGCAGAGAACGAACGAAGTCGCCAAGAATTCATGATTATTTTCATCCATGGGAAGATGAAACGGGTGCGGCGGCCACCAACCATTGATGGAATGGATGTGGACGAGTTTATTCAACATAATACCGATTCCATCTGGCTGCATCAAAATGAGCTTTGGAAGGATGTCGATTCCCCGGAATAATCCTGAAAGCCCCAACCCATGGCTAAGATCATCGCCGGCGAACGCACGAGACTGGAACGGACCCGAACGCCGCTGGCTGGCCACCGGGCACACGCGCCATACTCTGGGAATCTAGGATTGACCATGATCGTCACGCCATGGAGCTTGCATGCTCGGACTCGTCGAATGCCGTCCAGAAAGAGTCAGGTCGAGAAAATGCCTAGACCACTGCAAAGTTCACGCTGCTGAGCTGCCTCACTTGAGCCGACCCTTCGGTCTGGCCAACTCCGAACTGAAGCGGACGGGCTACGCCCACCGCTTAGTTCTGTTACGATAGACCTTTCGGTTCACGAAGCTTATAATCTTTTGATGGAACTTGCGTGGGATCCGAAGAAAGATGCCGACAATGAGCGCAAACACCACGTTTCCTTCCACGAAGCTGCAACGGTGATCGGTTGGCGATTACTTTCTCCGATCCCGATCATTCCGAAGGTGAGTATCGTTTTCTAACTTACGGCGTGTCTCGTTTCAACCGGTTGCTGGTAGTTTCACACACGGAACGCGAGGGTCGAGTGCGAATCATAACCGCCCGAGAGGCGACGCGCCGCGAACGAAGGATTTATGAAAATGGCTAAGCGTGATGAACTCCGTCCCGAGTACAAACGGGAAGATCTAGGTCCGGGTGTTCGAGGCAAGTACTATGAGGCGTATCAAAAGGGCACCAATCTGGTTCTGCTCAGTCCTGATGTAGCGGCTGCTTTTCCAACCGAGAAGGCAGTAAACCAAGCACTGCGCTCTCTGATTGATGTGGCTCGACGCTCAACGGGCCTAACCCCGCGCTTAACCGGACGCGCCAAGAAGCGGCACGCCGGTTAGCTTGGTGTCGTTAGACACCATGCCGACTGCGACCAATCATTGAAATAACCGTCGTCGCCCCTTTGATTCGCGTGGACAAGGTGAACGACGTTCCGTTGCCGCCAGGGCGGGTCCGCGCAGAGATGCAACTTCGGTTTGTTCTCACGCCGTTGGAAGTTTCGTTCGGAGCTTTGCAATTCCGCGAGCGCGATGCCGACAATACGTGGGGCTATTTTCAGCACCAGCGACCTCAGCGACACACGGTGACCCCCGGCTGGCATCCAGTCGACCGCTCCAATCAGGTTGTCGACCTGGACACTACCGCATTTGAATTGGTTGCACGGAATGCGTATTGGCCGATCACATCCGGTGGCTATCTAATTGCAAAGCTTCGTGAGAGAAAAAATTGAAGTCAGGTTGGGGAGGCAACAGCGCCGAGATGATGCGCCGTCATCAAATCGACGCTAAGACTTTCAAAGCATGAGTGACTCTGACGAGTGGAGTGAGGCCGGAGACCCCGTCATCGTTCCGGTGGAGGACTCCCTCGACCTCCACACTTTTTCACCCCGGGATATCCCGGGTCTGGTAGAAGAGTACTTGTTCCAATGCAAGCTCAACGGGCTCCGCGAAGTCCGCATCATCCACGGCAGGGGAAAAGGTATACAACGCCGAATGGCCCGCACGGTTCTAGAGAAAAGTGACCTGGTTGAAGGCTTTTCAGATGCCCCTCCAGATCGGGGTGGCTGGGGAGCCTCCATCGTCCAGCTGAAGTGAAGCCTACTCCAGAGACTTGAGGAAGCTCACCATCTGCCAGAGTTGCTGGTCGGGTAACTTCGACCATGCGGGCATGCCGTTCTTCAAGTCCCCGTTCTTCATGAACCACATCAGCGCCCCTGGCGCTGCCTCCCGGATATCGGGAGAACGCAGGCTCGGGGCATCATCCCGGCCCTTGGCGTCCTTTCCATGGCAACTGGCACAGTGGCGTTGAAAGAGCTTTCGACCTGCCCTGATGGCGTCCGGTTTCCCGTCGTAGGGATTGACGAGCGCTTGGGCCGACTCCGGAACGCGCAGGAATTCGGCGCCCGATGCCTTTTCTTTTTTCCTGCCAGCCAGACCGGGCTGGCTGAGGAGCAGTGCTGTGGATACAAACATGACCAGGACTGTTGAATGACTCACGGGGTACTCCTGAGTGGGGGATCGTTGTGGTTCTCGTCCTCGCAGGGGAACTGGCGCGTCCCAGGCCGGGAACGAGGAAGACCGGACCTGCGGGATGGCCATTCCCCCTTTTTCCTTATTACCTGGGTCGTCATTTGAACCACTGCTTCACCTGGCGGCCGAAACCGCTCACCTCGTGGCTCACGGAAAAGCGGACCATGAACGGGATGCTTATGGAAGTGAGCCCAAGAGTCGGCGAGACGCGCAGTGTTGTGCCACTCCCCAATTGCCAGGCCAGTACTGGGGCCAGATAGTGGGAGGTGTCTCGCAGGCCAAAGCTGTGCCAATCACCCAGGCCGCCATAGAATTCGAGGCCTGCGATGAAGTTCTCGCGGCAGAATCGACACTCGCGGCTTGACGCCGCCAGGGCCAGAGGGCGGCTGATTCCCAATGCATAGCCGAATTCCCAGGGTTCATTGGTGATGTTTTTAACAGCGATGAAATTCTCGGACACATTCCATCCCCGATAATTGCTCGAAAGGATGAGCTTGGTCTCGAATTCGCGCTTCCTCTCCAGGCTCGTGACTGCGATTGGGTCCATCAGGTCCAACTCTGAATCGTGGCCGACGACCTCCTTAATGGATTTGTCAGCTCCGTTAACGTTTTCAAATTCCATGTAGAGCACCGGGTTGATCCATTGCTCTCCCATCAGAGGGCGGAATCGGTGTTCCCAACGGAACCCGGTAAAAACGGTTCCCTGGTTTGAAGTACTCTGTCCCGTCAGGTAAAACTCAGTAGTCCACCAGCCCTTTACGCCGTATTCCACCTCCATCCAACCGCCGACGAAGTTGTTCGACAGCCGGGGTATCCCGACAATGGGAGCAAATCCCACTTCCAGGCTACCCGGTTCTTCCATGTGGTGGTCATAGGTAATAAAGTATGGCCCTTCAGAGGCTTGCAGAAGAATGCCAGTCCAGAAGGCAAGGAAAAGGGAGGGGAATATGAAAACCAACCAGGCAAGTAGGTAACGACGACACATAGATGATCTCAAAAGGGTTGATAAGTAAGATTAGATTATTCAATCTAAAAACATCGACCAGAAGGTGACAAGACTTTGGGTGATATAATAAACCGATACATGTGAAAATGAAAATCATTTTCAATATATTATCGACATAGTAGGCACCAATATTCCCATTGTCAAGAGAATCTGCAGGCCCGCTTTGCCTTCGGCCTGGTCCTCGGCCTGATTATTGATTTTCTGGGTCCGAAACCCTCCAAGGGCAGTCCTTGGCTCTTTGACATTTTGAGTGCCGCGCGCTCTCAGCCGGCGCAGAGCCGGCGTGCAAGAGCACGCAGGGAAGGAGCTGGCGGCACCGCTGAGTCCCGACCTTGCCGTCAGGCGTAGCAGTCGTTCTGAGCCCAATCACCGGTTCAAGTACTCCGCAAAACTCCGTCCTGTTCTCTGATGGAAGGTCTCACTCAATGAGGGGACCTCCCCGCTGGGCTCGTCTAGCTCGACTCGTTCCACTCGACACAAGGGAAAGAACACGGTAGTCATTCCAACGGCTGGGTTTCGCCTCACTTGATTGAGCCACTCGTCGAAGGCATTCAAATCGATCCCCTGCAGGGTGATTCCCGCCGGATTGATTTCGAGAAGTTCGCCCCAGAATTTTTCCCGCGGGGTATGAAGGTTGACAACGACAACGGAATGCGGCTTCATGGACAGCTCCACTTTGTTAACCGCCTGGAAACGGCGGCGAAACCATTTCCTGCGAGGATCGTAACGCCACACCCGATGAAGGTATGCCACGTGAAATCAATGCTCGTCTGGGCCATAACCATGATCATGACGGCCAGTCCGGCGAGCAGCCCAGCATAAGCAGCAGCCTGATCGACTTGACGGAAAAAAAGCCCGAGGAAGAAAGTTCCCAGCAGC
>JBGPHY010000521.1:0-4724 GCA_041484625.1 Terriglobia bacterium
CCCAACTGGGAGCAACCGTAGGGGTGAGTGAAGGCGTGGATCCCCTCGATGGGCCCCCCCGGTGTGACCCATTGCCGGGCGGCTTCCTGGGCGATGCGCTCGCTGGTGTGGTTCACACAAGCAACCGTGTTGACAATCCAGATTTCATTGCGGATTCCGATCTTTCCGTTGGTACGGCGGAAGCCCAGGAATGTCGAAGGGACTGCTTGGTTCGGATTCAGAGCTCCTGAGGACGAGACAAAAGGCTTGTCCAGCAGGTTGCCTCGCAAGGCGCTCTGGACGTTATGGGTGTGCACGTGCTGGCCGGCCCGAATCGCGATCGAAGCTACTCCGATGGGATAACCGAACTTCAGCACACTGCTGCCAGGAAGGAGGTCTCCCAAGGCAAACTTATGGCCGGGGGGGATGTCCTCCAGCAACAGGGTCCCCTCGAAGATCTCGCCGCGGTTCAAGGGCTGGAGTGCCACCGCGACATTATCGTTGGAATGGATTTTCAGAGATTTTCTCATAGTCCAATGGCTGCACCTTTTTGTTGTTGGAATCTCCAATCTAGAAATCGGTTCACCCAATTCTCAGGAGTAAATGATATGTTATCTTAAACCAATTCGTGAAAACTTGTGTTCGATTTGAATAAGACTTGTCTTGATAGCGTACTGCCGGTTCTCAGGCTCACGAAACATGTATCATTTTCTTAAATGGGAACCGTGTTAGAATGTGGCTTCGCGCCGGCAGACACCGGGCTTAGCTCATCTCGAATTGGCCTACCCCTTCAATTGGAGCCTGACGTGTGTGAGGACTCAAAGATCCCAACATCTTCTACTGGAGAGATCGATCGCTTGAGGCAGCGTGTTGAGGAGTTGGAACGTTTCGAGTCGCGGCGTCAGCAGGAGGAAGCGCTGAATGACAGTGACGAACCACACCGTCATCTTGTCAAGAATGCTAATGAAACTCATTGGAATGATGGCAAGCCAGATGGTGCCCATGGCACGGTTCCGGATCTCACCGCACTAGACATTACGGCCCTCAGACAGGCTGAGGAAGCCCTTATGGAAAGCGAGGGACGGCTTTCGCTGATTTACAACAGCACGATGGACCTGTTGTGCCTGATGAAGGTCGAGCCGGGCGAGATCTACCGGATCAGCTCGATGAACAAAAGGGTCATCGAAACGGCAAGGTTCTACAATTATGACGTCTCCGAGCAAGACTTGATCGGCAGGCAGGCCGACGTAGTCATGGAACAAACCCTGAAGTTTGGGAAAGAAGTCACCCGGTTTGCCTTGGCAAGATTTAGAGAAGCCATCCGTGCCGGCATGCCCATTCACTATGAAGAGGCGCCCCTGCAGACACCGAAAGGAACGTACTACTCCGAGACCACATTGACTCCCGTTGTTGGTCGCGACGGGAACTGCACCTATCTCCTCTATTCTTCCAGGGACATCACGGAACGGAAACGGGCAGAAAACCTGTTGAAAGACACCGAGGTCCAACTCAGACAGCTACAGAAAATGGAATCGATCGGGCGACTGGCTGGAGGTGTCGCTCATGATTTCAATAACATGCTCACCGCCATCAATGGGTATGCCGATCTGCTTCTCCTCGAACTGCCAGCAGCAGACCCATTAAGGATGAACGCCGAGGAAATCAAGAAAGCGGGGAATCGGGCTGCCGACCTGGTGCGGCAGTTGCTGGCTTTCAGTCGCAAACAGATCCTGCAACCTAAGGTTCTCAATCTCAATCTCGTAGTCAGCGATAATCTAAAGATATTGCGCCGGCTGATTGGTGAAGACGTGGAACTGGCTACTGACCTGGCCTCAGACCTGCTGAACGTGAAAGCCGACCCCGCACAAACTGACCAGGTCATTCTCAATCTGGTCCTCAACGCGCGGGATGCCATGCCGGAGGGGGGAACCCTGACCCTGCAGACCGCCAATGTGGTCCTCGACGAGCAGTTTGCACTGCGCCATGTCTCCGTGGCACCGGGTCCCTATGTGCTCCTGGCAATCACAGATACCGGAACGGGTATGGATGAAATGACGCTGTCACGGATTTTCGAGCCCTTTTTTACCACCAAGGATGAGGAAAGAGGAACAGGGCTCGGGTTGTCGACCGTCTATGGCATTGTAAAGCAGAGTGGCGGATACATTTGGGCCCAAAGCGAAGTGGGAAAGGGAACTACATTCAAGATCTACTTTCCTCCAGTCGAAGAACTTGCCGACCAGCCTGAGACGGACATCTTCACTGCCGCAGAGGAACGTCAAATGACCGTGCTGATAGTCGAAGACGACGAAATCGTAAGGACCCTGGCTTGTCAGATACTACGCATGAATGGATTCCAGGTCCTGGAGGCAAGCAACGGGCGGCAGGGAATGGACGTTGCCGAGGGACACCCCCATGTCATTGATCTCTTGCTGACCGACGTGATTATGCCGCAGATGAACGGAAAGGACCTAGCCGACAGGCTGATGAGGAGCCGACCCGGTCTGAAAGTCCTCTACATGTCTGGATACACGAGCGATCCCTTTGTTGGGCGCGAGATCTTAGAGCCAGAAGCCTATTTTCTTTCCAAGCCTTTTACCCCGAACGCACTCATGCAAAGAGTTCGGAAAATGCTTGGTTTGAAGTGATTTGTTTCGCGCTTTCAGCTCAATCCCTTACAACGCAGACATAAAAGTTACGCCGTGTCTGCTCCCCAATGCTTGGTAGACACCCCAGCTTTCTCGTTCATCTCCCGTATACAAAGTATCCGTCCCTTGTGTTGATTATGAGAATTTTTTAATGTTCTTCTCATGGAATTCTCATATTTGAGGAGTATGGTGTGACCATGCGCGTTTTGTTGGTTGAAGACGATCAGCGGGTTGCCAGCTTCATCCGGCGAGGTTTGACAGCAGAAAGGCTCGTCGTCGATGTAGCCGGCGATGGCCAGGAAGGCTTGGACCTGGCGGTCTCCAAGGACTATGACCTCCTTATCTTGGACCTGATGCTTCCCAGTCTGGGCGGGCAGGAAGTTCTGCGCACCATCCGGAAGAGCAATCGGACGATCCCTGTCCTGATATTGACAGCTAAAGGAGCAGTCAAGGACAAGGTCGAGCTGTTTGAGAAGGGCTGTGATGACTATTTGACCAAGCCGTTTGCCTTTGCCGAATTGCTGGCCAGGGTCAAGGCGTTATTGCGCAGGGGGACCATCGAAGCCAGAGAAGTCATCGAGGTTGCAGATCTCTGCATTGACCTCAAGCGCAGGGCTGTGGTTCGGAGCGGAAAGAGAATTGAGCTGACAGCTAAGGAATACGCCCTGTTGGAATACCTGGCCCGGAACGCGGACCAGGTCCTTTCCAGGTCTATGATCATCGAACAGGTATGGGACCAGAGCTTTGACAGTTTCACCAACGTGGTTGACGTCTACATCCGTTATCTGCGCAACAAGATCGACCAGGGATTTGAACCTAAACTGATTCATACCGTGCGAGGAGTTGGCTACGTTCTCAGTGCGGAGGGTGCCCCATGAATCCGCGCTCATTGCACTTCAGGCTTTCCCTCTACCATGCTTTTCTACTGACTCTGACTTTGCTGGTCTTTGCTGGAACCAGCTATTGGGGATTTCGACGACACCTCATAGCGTCATTAGAAGCACAGTGCTCAAGTCAAACCCGGCAGATTGCCGAATCGCTGCTGCCCGGCTTGCCCAAGTCGGGGATTCAGTACCTTCGGGACGAGATGGAGGAGCACTACGCTCCGGAATCCAATAACCTGTTCTTCCGGATCGTCAATGCTAAGAACGAGATCATTTATGAGTCGGGACCCCCTCGCGACAAGAACCTTGTCCTTGAACCAGCACAACTCACCCCAGACCCGAAGCGGACGCGAACCCATCTCGATACCGACCAGCACCGCCTGGTGTTCGTCCGTCCTTACCAGTCAGAAACCGGCGAATCCTACCAGGTCCAGATGTCGACTTCCATAGTTCCTATCGAACGTGATTTGGAGGGGTTGTGGAAGGCTGGGCTCCTTGTTCTTCCGTTTGCTCTTTTGGGTTCTGTAGTCGGTGGGTTCCTTCTCAGCAAGCGTTCACTGAAACCGGTTCGAGAGGTCATCGCCACTGCGGGGAGGATCAATACGAACAACTTGAAAGAGCGCCTGCTGGAGAGCCAAACAGGAGATGAGATTGAGCAGTTGACCGCCACTCTCAACAAGATGTTTGAAAGACTGGATGCTTCATTTAAGCAGATGATCCGCTTTACAGCCGACGCCTCGCACGAGTTGCGAACTCCTTTGACAGTGATCCGCGGGAACCTCGAATTGCTCATGCGCAATCAGTCCAATTCACAGCGGGAACGAAACCCGGAAGAAACCAAGGAAATGCTTGCCCAGACTCTTGAAGAGACCGAACGGCTCTCCAAAATCGTAGGACAGTTGTTAGAGTTGACTCAATTGGATTCAGGTGAGATTCAGTTGGAACAGGAGGTCTTTGACCTGGCGGAACTCACCACCACTACTGCCGAGCAAATGAAGCTCCTGGCGGAGGATAAGAGGATTGAACTTGAAACCGATGGCTTTTCTCCTCTGCCTATTCGAGGAGATCGCCACCGGATCAAGCAGCTATTACTCAATCTGATCGACATTGCCATCAAGTACTTTCCATCAGGTTCTCAGGTGCATATAAGACTTACCAGCGGTGTCAAAGTGATTGTCCTCGAAGTTGAGGACAACGGCCCTGGGGTCCCCGAGGA
>JBGPHY010000522.1:0-4718 GCA_041484625.1 Terriglobia bacterium
GGTAAAGCAAGGCGACTTGACTTTCACTCGATAGGGATTGGCA
This sequence comes from Terriglobia bacterium, assembly GCA_041484625.1. Lineage (GTDB taxonomy): Bacteria > Acidobacteriota > Terriglobia > Versatilivoradales > Versatilivoraceae > JBGPHY01. The sequence goes on from JBGPHY010000522.1 coordinate 44, forward strand.
CTCCCGTCGCTCACAATGTAGTAGCCTAACTCGCCCCGGGGAGCCTCTGAGCGTCCATAGACTTCCCCTTTGGGAGGCCGAACCTTCTTGGGCAGTTTCTCATGAACATCGCCTTCCGGCAGCCGGTCCAGCGCCTGGTGAAGAATCTTGACGCTTTCCTCCATTTCGCGAACCCTTACGTAGTACCGGTCCCAGCACGAGCCCGTTGATCCAAACCGTCCGTCGCCGAACGCCACCTCAAAGTCGTAGGTCTCGTAACCGGAGTAAGGTTCATCCTTGCGCAAATCCCATTTGACGCCAGACCCTCTCAGGTTCGGCCCGGTGACATTGTAGGAGAGAGCCACATCGACCGGAAGAATCCCTACCTCGGCGGTGCGATTGATAAAGATCTTGTTGTAACTCAACAGTTCATTCACTTCCTTGATGACGGGCACAACCTCTCCGAGGAACTGCCGGGTCTTCTCTACAAACCCGTTTGGGATATCGTGGGAGACCCCGCCCACCCAGTTGTAGTTATAAAGAAGGCGGGCACCGCAAGTCCATTCGAAGAGATCCAGAATTTTCTCGCGTTCGATAAAGCAGTGCAGGAACGGAGTGAACGTTCCGATGTCGAGCCCATAGGTGGCCACTGCCAGCAAGTGACTGGCGATCCGGTTCAACTCCGCCATGATTACACGCAAGGTTTTGACCCGCTCATTGACCTCCAGTTTCATCAGCTTCTCAACGGCCAGGGCATACCCGAAGCTGTTGTTCATTGCGGCTACATAATCCATGCGGTCGGTATAGGGTATGACACCCGGGTAGTCAACGTTTTCGGCGTGCTTCTCAAAACAGCGGTGCAGGTATCCGATATGGGGAATGACGTTCTTCACCACTTCCCCGTCCGTTTCCAGTTCCAGGCGCAAAACCCCGTGGGTGCTGGGGTGCTGGGGCCCCATATTCAGAACCATCTCATCACCCACGAAAGCTTCTACTTGCATAAAGGCTCCAGCATGGCTCGAATTCTCATTCTGTCTTAAACGGAATCGTCCCGATCGGCATCCCTTCCTGGGCCATCTCCGCGAACTGCTTGGTGGGAGCCACAGGCATGCCCCGGTAAGATTCCGGCTGCACATAGTCCCGGCGTAACGGGTAACCTACCCAGTCATCCGGACAAAGGATGCGCCTCAGGTCGCTGTGGCCCCTGAACTGAATGCCAAACATGTCATAGGCTTCACGTTCATGCCAGTTCGCAATGGCCCAGAGGGCCTCCATGCTGGGGACAGAGGGATCTTCTCTGGAGAGCTGGACTTTGAGCACGATCAAGTGGCGGTGGCGCATGGAAAAGAGGTGGTACACAACTTCGAGGCGGTCGGTCTCTCCTTTCATTCCTTTGTAGTCAACGCCACTCAGGCACATTAACGTGTCGAAAGCCAGTTCCTCCTGGGTCTTGAGGAAGGAACCGATCTCGGCGATGGAATCCGGAGCAACAGTGATGACCGGGTCCACTGTTTCCAGGTCTGAACTGAGAATCTTGTCAGCGAATTCAGTTTGCAGGATCTGCAGGATTTCAGGCGCCTGTTTCATCGCTCAGGCGGCCCCCTTCCTGCGCAGGACACGGTCTCGCATGATTTTTTCCTGCAGTTTCATGATCCCGAAAAGAAGAGCCTCCGGACGGGGCGGGCAGCCAGGCACATACACATCCACCGGGATGACGTTATCCACTCCGTTTAGTACATGATAGCCATGCTGCCAGTACGGACCCCCATTATTGGCACAACTTCCCATGGAAATGACATACTTGGGATCGGCCATTTGCTCGTAAAGACGCTTCACCCGGGTCGCCATTTTCAGGGTAACCGTGCCGGCCACGATCATCAAGTCCGCCTGGCGTGGTGTGGCCCGGGGAATGATTCCGAAACGGTCCCAGTCGTACCGCGATGCACCGGTGGCCATCATTTCGATGGCGCAGCAAGCCAGCCCGAAACTCAGTGACCACAAAGACGAAGCCCGCGCCCAGTTCAACAGGCTGTCTACCGTGGTGGTGACGAAGTTATCACTAAATCTGTTCTCCAGTATGCTCATGACATTACCTTCAGGAAAAACGCCGTGTGAGGGCACACGGCCTACAATCATTCCAAAGGTCTTGCGGCAGCTTTGTAGGCCGGGTCCCCCGACCCGGCGCATTTTTTCACAGCTTCAGGGAGAAGGCATCTTTCGCTTGCCGGGGTTTATCCACTGCTCGAGGCGACCTCCGGCTGTTAAACCCGCCTCCTCCCCCTTACTAAAGAATATCTCCATCCACGATGTTTTGCCAAATCGGCGCACAGTAGACTTCTATAAACGCTCTTCCGGCCTCACCCAATGCAAATCTCCCTTGGCCCAGACGTAAGCCAGGCCAACGGCCAATATGGCAATGAAGATCAGCCCTTCAATGAAAGCGAACATCCCGAGTTTCTTGAACACGACCGCCCAGGGCACCAGAAAGACAACCTCCACATCAAAGATGATGAAAATCAAAGCCATCACATAAAACCTGATGTTGAATTGAATCCAGGGGCTGCCGACCGGATTCTCTCCGCATTCGTACGAGATCAACTTTTCGGGCGTGGGGTTGGAAGGCCGAATCAGGCTGGAGATCAGAAGGCTGACGGCAATGAGAGCCACGCCAATTCCCAGGAACACCAGAACGTTTGCAAACTGGAGCAACATGCGGATTTTATCCTTTGCGAAACCGCTTGCGGCACGAGTCGCCGACACCTAAGTTCAACAAAGCAAGGGGCGATCTTAACACAAGAAAAAGGAGATGCAAATCACAATTAGTGCACGGCAAATAAGGAGTCACACATCTCAAAACTTAGGCCTGGAGCCACCTCTTCCCAAAGAAAATGCCGTGTAACTTCCGGAATGCCCGGGGACAACATGGGCAGTATCGCTATGGCTGTTATCTGCGAGTCACCGTGATAGGGGGCAATTGGGGGCACATCTCATTATTTGTTATTCCGATCGCTACCCTCCCCGGGGCGGGGGAGGAGCGAACGAACCTATGCGTTTCTCCAGCTATCCGTACTCGTTTGGTTCGGCTCGGTGATCAGAGTCTCAGTCTGTGCCCAAGAAGCCTATTCTTGATTCCTGCTTCTTTCCTGCGTTCCCTTGGCGAGCGGTGGAGAGATTCCGGCAAGCCGCCTGATCGTTCCCGGCAGCACCATGGGCGGCTCCGATCGCATCGGGCCACCTTTCAGCGTCGTGCAAAATCTCGAGATTCACAGAGATCATCCTGAATAACAAGTAAGGGTAAAGTATGCCTCACTTAAAGGACTGAATATGCTTCCTAAGTTACAGTTTTAACGAGAGTGGGTTAAGCTGCTGTTCTAGCTTTGGGCTCTACGTCCGGCTGTCTCTGATGATTATTTCTCCACCCTAGGGATACCACCCATTGGGGGTCGTACCTTCCGGCCCGGGGACTTCACACGAGGCGACCATCAATGGGTCGTTCTAAGCCACAGTCTCTGGAGAAGCAAATTTGGCGCCCGCCTGGATATCGTTGGGGAAACGGTCTATTTGGAAAACCAAGCCTATACCATTCTTGGCATCATGCCCGTCGGTTTCAATTTGGCTTTTCGCACGCCGCTCTTCAAGTCCTTCGGGACCCTGATGCCTGGATCCCTCTCAGTCCAGCTCTTCCGAATGTCAGATGGTTGAACAACCGCGGCGCTTACATGCTGGGCGCCATCGGCTGTTTAAAAACAGGAATCTCTTTGCAGCGCGCTCAGTCCGACATGAAGCTCGTTGTTCGCACAGCACATCCACCGTTAGGGCTAGCGCCATCCATTCGGAAAGTGGTGCAGACCGTCGACACCACCCAACCTGTGACCGAAATCCAAACCATGGAGGACATCCTGCGAAACTCCCTCCTGGAAAGGCGTATCCTCATGGCCATCATGGGAGTTTTCGCGGGATTCGCGCTAATCCTGGTTGCGCTCGGGGGCTATGGAATCCTTTCCTACTTCACTTCCCAGCGCACACAAGAGTTCGGCATTCGTATGGCTCTGGGCGCAAAGCCAGGGAATGTGTTGCGGATGGTCATGAAACAAGGTATGGGGTTAGTGGTTTTGGGAATCGCTTTGGGGCTGGCAGCCGCGCTGGCGATGACGCGCCTCCTCTCCAACTGGCTCTTTGGTGTTACCGTCGATGACCCTGTCATCTATGCGGCGGTTATAGGATTGCTTGCTGCAGTGGCACTGCTGGCTTGCTATCTTCCCGCACGTCAGGCGACACACGTCGATCCGATTCTAGCGCTGCGATACGGGTGAGGCCCCGAATGGAGGGAAGGGCGGCCGCAAGCCGACGGATAGGTGCCAAGGCGCACCAGCCCGGCCCCTCCTCCTCAGCCACCGCTATTTCATCGCCCGAATCTTTCCCCGTTAGCGGGGCCAGAGCCATCCGAACGTCCCTGCTGTCAAGAGTCCGTACACAAGGCCGTCGAACATCGACCGGAGGGTCATCCCCCAGTTGCGCTTGTACCAGATTGAATTCTGAAGGAGCGCGAGGGAGTAACCCATGAAAGCAGTGGCCCCGACAAAGCGGAACACCGCGAGATAATACGCGCCCGGCGGGAGCGCGCGTCCAGTGATGTAGGCGGCGAAGAAGCTCACAAGAACCGAGTAAAGGAACCAAAGGAAAAGGCTCATCCCCA
>JBGPHY010000523.1:0-4717 GCA_041484625.1 Terriglobia bacterium
CGTAATGATTCCTTTCGAAGACAATGAGCATGGCGTTGCTTCTTCACCCCCAGATGCGTTGATTTCACCGGCCGACCCTCTGGCAGAACTGGCTGCAACTCAGGCGCTGGAGGCCCTGCGCCAAGGGTTGCTGGGACTCCCCGGCCATTATCGTGAGGTAGTGGTTCTCTGTGATTTGGAGGAAATGACGTATGCGGAGGCTGCCGCTGTTCTGGGTTGCGCAGTTGGGACGGTCCGCTCGCGGTTGCATCGGGCTCATGCCTTGCTGCTCGAGCGTTTGCGTCGGGCTGAAGACCCGCCAGCCATGCCGTCTAAAATGAAGCCGTCGAGGTGTTTTGCATGAATTGCCAAGAACTGGAACTGAAGCTTGGTGATTTGGTCCGGGAACCGGCTGAAAGCTCTGACCTTTGGGTATCGGCCAACCTTCACCTGGAAGGGTGTCCGCATTGCTCGGCGCGGGTTGCCGAAGAACAGGCTTTGCAGACCAGACTCCGCGATCTCGCCGTCAGCCTGCGGGAACTAAGCGCACCAGAGCGGATTGAAAGCCGGTTATTGCAAGCTTTCCGAGCGGCCGCGGCCTCCCGGCGGTCTCCTCGAAAGGTGATGTTCAGAAGCTGGATGGGCTGGCGCCCAGTCATGTCTGGGGCCAGTGTGGGGCTGCTGGTTCTTCTGGCACTGTGGTTTCGCCCGCATCGAATAGTGGTAACCCCGGAGGACCGCGCGCCTCAAGTCCTGCAGGTCTCCCCTTCACCTTCGGCAGGTCAGACCGGCGTTCAATCTGGAAGCACCACAGTGAGCCAAGGATCACCTGGGTCCTCTCCAGTCCCCGAGACCAGGCAATTGGTCAAGAAGCTGCCCCAGCGAGGGTCGCGAGCCTCTGTGCAAAAGGCCTCCGTGATTTCCAGCCCGAAGCGACCGGCCGAGGCAGCACAGGAAACAGCAGAGGATTCTGAGGGTGAAATGGTAACGGAGTTCATGCCGTTTATGGCCGTCGACAGCATATCTCCGATGGAGCAGCAACAGTTAGTGCGAGTCAAACTGTCTCGTACCGTCCTGGAGATCTTTGGGCTACCCGTCAACCGGGACGGCAGGGCGGGACCGGTGAAGGCAGACGTCTTGCTGAGCGAAGATGGGCTGGTGCGAGCCATTCGGTTTGTTCGGTGAAATGCAATTGTGCTGGATTCTTTCTCAGCGAAGGATGAGCTCTATTGGTTGCAGGAAAAGGAACGGTGTCGGTTCCCAATAAAATCGTGAGATCCAAGAGAGGAGATAACGTCATGAAATTCGGAAAATTTTGGCTTTGTGCCGCCATAGTGCTGGCAGTCCTTGCCGATGCCGGGTTGAGACTGGCCGCGCAGGATGTAAGCGGCAAGTTTGAGGCTCGAATCGAGGAGGATGTGGTTTTCAGACATGCGGAGGTGGAAGGCACGGGTCCGCAATTCTTCTTCAATCAGGAGGTCATGCCCGGCTCCCCTGGAGCGGGCGTGGGCTTCCAATTTGTTGCCTCGGAAATGAGTTTTGGCGAAGGAGTAACCAAAAACGCTCCCTATTCTGCGGACTCTTCTACGGAGATGACTCAGATCCTGAGTGACGGTAATCGGATTGTTAGAAAGTCCGGCGGGAGGTTGTATCGAGATGGTGACGGCCGGACACGCCGAGAACAAACACTGGGCACGCTGGGCTTATGGATTCCGGCGGAAGAACCTCAGCAGTTGGTCTTCATTCACGACCCGGTGGCCGGAGTCGATTACGTGCTTGAGACAAAGGACAAGATCGCCCGCAAGCTTCCCGGGCTGACCATGGAAGGGAAGAAAGGCATCGAAGCCAGTCCGGCACTGGTCCCGCCGCGCCACACCCTGGAGTTCAAGGGAGTGTTGCTAGCCCCGCCCGGAGAGGTCAAAACTGAGTCTCTGGGTAAGCAGACCGTCGATTCAGTGGAAGTAGAAGGAACACGCACGACCATGACTATCGCCGCGGGCAAGGTCGGTAATGAACAACCCATCCAGATCGTCTCGGAACGGTGGTTCTCGCCGGAACTGAAGGTCCTGGTAAAAAGCGAACACAACGATCCGCGATTCGGCAAGACCGTCTATCAGCTGACCAACATCAGCCGGGACGAGCCGGCCAAGTCGCTCTTCGAGGTTCCTTCGGATTACACTGTCAAGGACGAGCCCATTCTGATTCACAAACTGCGCCACGGAGATTCCGGAGGCGTAAAATAAGCAGTTCAGGCAGGTGCCCAACCCTCCGTGCGCCTGCCTGATGGTCCGTCTCCGTCCCCTCTCCGCTCGCTTCCACTCCTTCCGAAACAGAGTCTCCATCTTCCGATAACATGCTTTGGGCGCAAAAATTGATTGCGGGCCATGTCGGCAGTGACAAAAGTCCTTTTCAAGGTCGCCATTCGAAGTGGAGAATACCATTCCCAAAGGAGTACAGATGCTCAGGGAGAACCTCTGCCATGAAGCGCCAGATCATTAATATTGACCAGGAGAAGTGCAACGGCTGCGGAAACTGTGTACCCAACTGTCCCGAAGGTGCCATTAAAATCGTCGATGGGAAGGCCCAACTTGTCGGGGAATTGCTCTGTGACGGTCTCGGCGCCTGCCTGGGCCATTGTCCCGAGGGTGCCATTACTGTGGAGGAACGGGAGGCTGAAGCTTACAACGAAAGGAGGGTGATGGAGAACCTTACAACACAAAGTGAGAGGGTACTCACTGCACATCTGCAGCATCTCCGGGAGCACCGTCAGATTGAATATCTCCAGGAGGCGCTGGAATTTCTGAGCGAGCAGGGCAAAGAGGATCCCTTATCGACGGCGGCCCGCTTCGAACCTGTTCCACAACGCCAGGGTTCAGGATGCCCGGGTTCCAGGTCCATGGAGTTTGACCGCTCGGCCGTTTTGGTTAGCGATGGTTCCTCCCGCCCGTCCGAACTGAGCCACTGGCCCATTCAATTGCACCTCATCTCACCTTTGGCGCCTCATTACCGGGGGAAAGATATTGTCCTGGCAGCAGACTGTGTTTCCTATGCCATGGGCGATTTCCATAGGGATCACCTGAAGGGCAAGGCCCTTGCGATTGCCTGCCCCAAGCTGGATGAAGGGCAGGAGCAATACCTCACAAAACTCACCGCCCTGATCGACCAGGCGCAAATCAACACTCTGACGGTGCTTATCATGCAGGTGCCTTGTTGCCACGGGTTGCTTCACCTGGCCCAAACTGCGGCGTCAAGAGCCTCCCGCCAAGTTCCCATCAAGTCCGTTGTCGTCGGCCTGCAAGGAGAAGTGCTCCAGGAGCAGTGGGCATGATTAGCGGGGACAGGAAGGATGGGGAGGGGGATCCTGAGGAAATAGGATAAGAGGCGAAAAGGAAAAACAGCGAGCGTGGCATGCTGCCCATTACAGATCTTCAGGTCGACTCCCCTTTTTTCCTATCGTGTGCTCGCTCTGCCCCGCTCTTCTCTCGGCTTCCTGCAGCTTCAACCGAATGGACCACGTAACGCTTCTCACTTTTCAGCAATCTGGGCGCCTATCTCCAAATCGCCTCCCAATGGGCCGCTCTGTAGTTTGTGAACCTCCAGACCTAACTGTTGTTCCAGCATCGTCCCGGTTGTCCCTGTGGCCAGCAGGTCATGCTGTAATAAGATGCTACGCTGGCTTCTGGCCCACTCCAGCAGTTCCTTCTTCTTGTTGTCGTGGGCAACCAAGGCAATTCGCATTCGAGTTGCAGAAAGGTCTGACATAGATTTCACCGAGTCTTCCATACACCGGGACTTTCAGCAACCTGCCTACCTGTGTCCCAGATAAACCAAGACAAGAAATACACTCAGCAGGCACAACACTAGCGCGGCGATCTTCCAGGGGCTGTAAGGACGGTCTCCCTGCACCTCCCCTGTTCGGGCATTTACAAGGACCTGGTAAACCTTCTGGTTGAAGCGATACGCACCGATCCATACGGGAAGGAGCAGGTGCTTGAAAGTGATGGCGGAGTAAGCGGTAGAGACTTGGTGAATCCGCTGTTCATCGCCGCCAATATTTTGCCGGATGTCCCCCCGAATGACAGCCTGCATAGTGACCTTGGCGTGTTCGAATCCGTCAGGAAGGGCAATCTGGTAGCGTTGGGCCTTGAAGCCGGCCAGGAAGGCCGGGTCGTAAGGTTCCAGCACCTTCAGGTCCCACGGCTGAAGAGCATCCAGGCGTTTGTCCGACATCGAGGTGGTGGCTGGAACCAGCACATCGTCAAACCAACGGGAGACGGTCCCCGTCGCCGGGTACCAGCGCGTTTTCTGGACCTGCCGAGTTCGGACTTGACGCTTCCCCTCGGAATCAGTCTCGACGTAGGTTTCTGTCTCCCAATAGTGCTCCCCCCGCTCTCCCGTGTAGTGGCTGACCGTATAGGCATCATAGGTCCAGAAGGGGAGATAGACTCCGGAAATCGACATTCCGATCAAAGACCAGATGGAGAATTCGTTGTAGTATGTCCACCAGCGAACCCGCCAGTCGGGCGACCGGTTATTGAGGGTCATGGTGTGGAGACCGTTCAAATAGTTGGCGAAGCCTATGTGCAGGGTCTCGATCCGGATTCGGTGTTCCTTCTCGAGCACCACGGCGCGGCGAATGCCATTGGGTGTGTAGAAGTTCAAGGCCAGATCGTTGTTGCCGTCCCGCCGAATGGCAAACTTCGGGACCGGCGTAGTCAGCGGCAGATTCAGGAACTCA
>JBGPHY010000524.1:0-4702 GCA_041484625.1 Terriglobia bacterium
AACCCCCTGTAAGGTGGCGAACATGGGGCGCACCCGGAAGAGAGCGAGATCCTGGATTTCGCCCAGGCCTCGGGTCTCGCTCGAAAAGACTAGCTGACCTACAGGAACGCCCCCGACATCAAAACGCATAATGAAAGGATCGACCGTTCCGGGCGGCATAAAAGCCTTGGACCGGTTGACATAGGAAACCGTCTGGGCCAGTGCCTGGCTCATATCCGTGCCAGGATGAAAGAACAACTTGATGAGTGAAACACCTTGAATGGATTTCGATTCGACGTGCTCAATTCCATTGATGTACAGAAAGTGATACTCATAGTAAGAAGTCAAATACCCTTCCATTTGTGCAGGGTCCATCCCGCCATAGGGCTGGGCGACATAGATCACCGGCAGGCCAAAGTTCGGGAAAATGTCCACCGCCATTCGCTTTATTGCCAGGATCGCGAAAAGCGCAACGGCCAATACGGTCACCAAGACGGTAATGGGACGACGCATGGCCGATCCGATTAAGTTCATGGGTCTGATCCTTGATTCTTCAGCTTCCAGTTCCAGCGCGGATCTGGGCCAGAAATGGCTCCAGGTCGCCTCGGGAAGATGCTAAACCCAATAGTGCCCGCCATACCCGTAAACGTGCCAGGGAATCTTCAATCTCAGCTTGCGCCAGCAGCCGCTGGGCATCTGCCACCTCTACCAGCGTGGCCAATCCCGCTTGATAGCGTGCAAGAACTTGGCGCTCGGCCACTTTGGCGGCCTCCAATTGAATCGGGGTTTGCTCCGCAATATGGCGGGCACCGTCCACCTCCGCCCTCGCCCTCTCTCTTTCACCCGTCAAGTCCTGGATCACTTTTTCAAGGCGAGCGTTCTCGACAGCCTCATTGTGTTTTTCAATCTCCCTTCGGTTTCGAATGGACGCGAAGTCAAAGACTTGGAACTTGGCTGTCATTCCGATCGCCCAATTGAAGGTATTTGGCCACAACCCGTTAGTCCCCCCAAGCACTTGGCCGTTGGTCAACGCCCCGGAGCCCCTCCCAAATGTGGCAACCTGGAAGTCGAACCGAGGAAAATACGATCGATTCAATTCCATTTCGCGTGCCTTCACTGAGTCAATTGCGAAAGCTTGGGCTGCGGCAAAGGGATGAACTGCAGGGGAGGTCGATGACAAAAGGCCGGATGGCGGCAACTGCAGGAAAGGGTCTCCTCTAACAGCGACAGGGGCCCCAGCCATCCCAATTACCTGGGCGAGAGTTGCACGGCTGACTTGCTCCCGTTGCTGGGCTTGAATGAGCTGTGTCTTAGCCGAGGCTAGTTCCGCTAAAGCCCGCGAAGCGTCAGCGCCAGGGCGGAGATCACTCTTGACTAAGACATCGACTGTCTTCAGCAGGACGGAGGCGCGATACACACTAGCCTGCGCCACTCGGACCGCCTGTTCCGATGCCAGCAGGGTCAAAAAGGCATCCGCAGCCGTGACACTCACGTCCAAACGTGTTACCTCTATGTTTGCGTTTGCTTGATGCACTATGGCGCGTGCCGTATCCACTCCGGCTTTTCGCAGCCCGAAGTCAAACGGCTCCCAGGTGAACAGGACGCCAGTACCCGTTCCCCACACACTCGTCGCGGAGTTTGTGTTCAGAACGGGCCCAGAAATGGGCAAAGGAAGTGGTTGGGGGAAAACGAGGCCGAAGACATTGTTTCGGGTAGCACGGTTAGTTTGCCAGACCAGATCCAGTCGAGGAAGATAAGCAGTCCGGGCCAAGTCCGTTGCAGCCGTGGCTGCAGCTGCCTGAGCGATGACAGCCCGAACTGCAGGATACTTGCTCAGTGCACATTCAACCGCTTTATCGAGTGTCAAGGGGACCGGGTCATCGTTCTCATTCGCCGCCAACGCCAAGGAGCCGGACAGGCCGAGGGTCAAAGCGACCATCACTAAGAATAGTGACATCATTCTTCTGAGTGCTCGTCTGAACCTCTTACTTAATAGAGGTTTTGCCAGGAAAGACATAACGGAGAGGGAGCATTTCTCTTGCCGTGTGATCCGTTGTCCCCTTACGAGGGACTTGCAGGTTGATGCTCACCGAATTGGATTGCAGCCCAAGAATTGAAAAACTACATTATACAGGCAGGTATGAGAAATTAAAAGTGACAACTGCCTTCGGTTGGACGGGGAGAAGAGCAAGCACTGCCGGGTTGGCAGAGAGAGCGCAACTAGAGCCAGAGGCATAAATGGCAAACGGCTTTCTGTTCATTTTTGCCCTTTTTTATTTCGCGGAGCATGCTGTCGGGTTGTGGCTGACCAGTCTAAACCTCCGTTACCTGCAACTGCACGCCCAATCGGTTCCTAGCTACTTCCAGGACAAGATCTCACTCCCTGATTATCAGAAGAGTATTCGTTACATCCGCGACAAGACACACCTTGGAATAGTAAGTTCACTGGCTGAAATCCCCATCTTCTGGGGAATGTTGCTAAGCGGGTTCTTCGGCCTGGTGGACCTATGGGCCCGGTCGCTGGGTCTCTCTCCAGTCCTCTCCGGGCTTGTCTTCCTGTCGGTGATGGGGGTGCTTTCTTACCTGTTGGCTCTTCCGTTTCGTTTGTTCTCTACCTTCGTGATCGAAAAGAGGTATGGCTTCAACCGGACCACGCTCCGGACCTGGCTTCTGGACACTCTCAAAGGACTGTTGCTTACAATGGGGATCGGCGGGCCTTTGCTGATCGCGGTCCTCTGGTTGATGAACCGATATATGAGTGGATTCTGGTGGATCTATGCCTGGGGAGTGTTGGCCCTTTTTCAGTTCTCGGTGATGGCCCTCTTCCCGGTCTTGATAGTACCCCTTTTCAACAAACTGACCCCGTTGCCCGAAGGGAATCTCCGGGAGAGAATCGAAGCCCTCGCCTGCAAAATTGGTTTCCAAATGTCGGGAATCTTTACCATGGACGGCTCGAAGCGGTCCCTGCATTCCAATGCCTTCTTCGCCGGGATTGGCCGATTCCGACGCATTGTGCTGTTCGATACACTGGTGGGAGGATTGAACGAACCGCAGCTGTTGGCTGTGCTGGCCCACGAGATGGGACACAACGTAAAAAAACACGTCAGAGCCAGCCTTGTAGTCGGCCTCGGGAGTTCTCTAGCCGGACTCTATGTGCTTTCCCAACTTCTCAAGTCGCCCTGGTTCTACTCGGCCTTTGGTTTTCCGGTACCCTCTTCCCATGCTGCTCTCTTTATTTTTGCGAAAGCGTCAGGAGCATTCACTTTCTTTCTGGAACCCGTATTTTCCATGCTGTCGCGCAAGCATGAATACGAAGCGGACCGGTTTGCGGCTGACACTCTGGGTGACGAGCAGCCAATGATAGAAAGCCTGGTGAAGCTGAGTAAAGACAACCTTTCCAACCTCACCCCCCATCCACTCTACAGCTTTTTCTACTACTCCCACCCTACCCCGATGGAGCGAATCCAGGCCCTGGAAAGACTGCCACACTTGGAAAGGGGGGCGCGGGACGCGGATCAACACTGGTCGTCACCGAATCGGGGGAATTAATCTCAGGCGGTCACGTAAAGAGTCCGAGGAGGTATCAATACAGAGCGACATTAATCAATCACTTTTCTCAGTTGTATTCACTCCCTCCCTCCATTCCCGCTGATTGCGCTAAGCCTTCCCGACATTCTGTTGTACGGGTAAGTTCTGTCCGTGCCTCCGGCGAAGGCCGATGTTTATAGATTCCTGCATGTCTGTGGTTTCTCGCCCCATTCGGGGCGAAATGTGCGCGACACCCAACATTCAGTCCCGCTGGGGCTGGGAGTTCTTCATCCTCAACCTGTTTCCTAAGGGCTGAACCGGCAAATAAAATTATAGACGATCTCCGCGACCGCGGCGACATCGGCAATCAGGACGTATTCCTCCAGGGAATGCAGCCCAGCGCCGCGGGGACCGAAAACCAAAGTCGGGATACCGGCCTCCGCCAACAGGGCTGCGTCGGTCCAGAAAGATACTGCTCCCCAGTTGACCAAGTCCGGCAGGAAGTCATGGGCGACTTCGTAGAAAGTCCGGTGAGAGGGAAGGTCGGGACTGGTTTCGAAGGGATGGCGGGAAAAAATGACCGAGCCGGTGGCGTCAAATCGTGGACTTCGCGACCTTAACGAGTCCAGCACGGAACGGAGCTCCTGTTCCACCAGATCATTGGACTCCCCGGGGATTGTCCTGCGCTCATATTTCAAATAGCAATGGTCCGGATAACTGCTCCATTCCCGGCCTCCTTGGATGAGGGACGCATGCAGTGACCCCGACCCCAACAAGGGGTGAGTCGGCCGCAACTGCAATTCCCGGTCGAGGGCCTCTAGTTCCTGAAGAACAGCTCCCATGGCTCGAATGGCGTCGACCCCCTCCCGGGGCCGACTGCCGTGAGCGGCGATTCCCTTGGTATGAACCTCCAACCAAACAAAGCCCTTGTGTGCCATAGAGACCTTTAGGTCGGTCGGCTCCAGTACCAGGGCGAAATCCACCGTCTGGTTAGGAGGCTGGTTTGCCAGATAGAACTGGGTCCCGATGCTTTTGTCCTCTTCATCAGCCACAGCGCAAAGCACGACTTCTCCGGAGAAAGCCTACCGATTCCGGAAGAGTTCGAGCAAAACCGCTATGGCTGCCGCCAGTCCGCTCTTCATATCCTGGGCTCCTCTACCGAAGAGCTTCCCGTCTCTTTGGACAGCGTCAAAGG
>JBGPHY010000525.1:0-4695 GCA_041484625.1 Terriglobia bacterium
AGCTCCATCAATTACCAGTTCAGCATCTTCAAGAATATGTCCTCGGGCATGCTGGGTGGCAATATGCGCGGTCGTCACCCTATCCTGGAGCCGGTCGACAGCACCAGCTGCCGGTTGAGACTGGAGGCCACGGAGCGCGAACCCTCCCGGAGCCTGGCCACTTTCAAGGTTTCGGCCCCGTATTACCTCGATTACACGCTCACCTTTCGCGACACCCGGAACAGCATTCCCGAGGGTCTCACTTTCCGCTCGATAGGCTGGGCCGACTATATCAACAGCCCGAATGACCCGAGAATGCATTTCATCTCGAGCGGGCGCTGGATACGTTTCATCCCGGAATTCCACGGTGGCCCGGGATCGTCCATCGCGCCCTCCTACATCCCGGACGGGGAGCTGGAAGTCTGGCCGGCCAGTTTTTCCGACCCGTCTTTCTGGTGGAACAGGAGAAGCGAGCACCGGTTCGACGAACCGTTTTTTTACGGGCGCTTGCAGGACATGGTGGTGATCTGGGTGTTCGACACGCCGCGCTGGCTGAGATTTTTCGGTTCGCCTGCAGGCGGGGGCGCGAGTCTAATCCCGGGCAAAACCAGCACGGCCTGGGATTTCGAATGGGTCATTCCGAAAAGAGATTACCGCGTCAACCAGGACTACACCTTCCGCGTCCGGCTGATTTTAAAGAAATACGTGGATGACGACGATGTGCTGCGGGAGGTGCGCAAGACGCAGGACGAACTCGGGTTCGAGAAAGCCCCAGGCTCCGCGGTCAAGACCGGCGGCTGAGGGGCCTGGACCTGCACCCGAAAAACTGCAGGGCGGGCTAATTCCGGGTCAGCCGTTCCATACGAAAACGTGACAGGGACCGTGTGCAATCCGCCTGTATTGCAGCAGCATAATGTGTCTTGCAGGCAAGCCTGGCCCCGGCAGATGAAGTCTGTTTACCTGGTGCTCTGTGATTGTCCCGAAGGGTAGGGGATTAGGCCGCTACTCGAAGATATCGGTGCGGTCTGAATTTCTTCAATTCCTGTCTCCGCCGGATCAATCCGATCCGCCTTTCCACGAAGGCCCGTTGCCACAGACAGTCTGGCCCGGCTCACAATCAGACCACGAACAAACACGAGGATCATCTGGCAGAAAGGCATATAGCCTCCACACACCACACGCTTTTCTTGTGGAAGCACATGAAGAGAAATCAGCCTAACTGCAATACTCAAAAAGGGCGGAGGGGATTTTCAGTAGGGACAGGCGTAACGGTTGTCACAAAACATAACCGGCATGTCTTGGTTTCACGCCTGCAGGCCTTGAATCACGATCTCCAGAAACTCCCGAGCCCGACGCGCCAGGGCATCCACGCCCTCAGGAGCTGTGGGACGCGGGATCACGGGGGCAAAGATATTCTCACAGCAAAGCGGCATCTTCAAACCGGTAAAAGCCACGGTGTGAAGCAGCTTGTAATGGTCGATTTCCCCCAACCCGGGCCCACAATCCTGGTCTGAGGGAAAGTTGCGGTGGTCTTTGATACAGAAACTCCGGATTTCGTCCGCGCACTTTTGAATATCCGAGATGGGATCGACATCGAGATAATCCATGACGTTCCCGGCGTCATAGTTCACCTTGACTCCCTCGTCCGCCACTTCGCGGATGATCTCGGCGCAAGCTGCGCCAGTGCCCGTGTTGCCGCCATGTTGTTTGACCACAATCATCACTCCCTGGTCACGGGCAATCGGTCCCAGTATCTTGAACCGTTCTGTCCAGAGCTTGCGGTCACTGCCCTCGGTGTGACCAAACGTGAGCACCTGCGGCAAGTTGGCAGCAGATGCCTGGCGAATCCGGTTTGTCAGAATTTCTATGGCATTTTTGGCTTCGGGGTAAACGCCCGAGAACATCATTAAAGGAACCAGTCCCAGGTCGCGACAGCGAGCCGCCAGTTCCTTGGCCTTGGCCGGAGGAGCATCTGGTGCAATCATTGGGACCTCTTTCCCATGATTGTCTCTGTGAGTAGTCCCCCAGGAGACATAGCTGTAGCCGGCCGACTGGATACCCGTCAGCGCGCGTTCCAGGGGAAATTGGGAGTAGGGCAGTGTCATGCAGGCAATTTGAAAGCGCGTGGGTTTCTTCGCGTCAGCGGGAGTGACTCCCGCCTGGGTCGACAGGCCATGCCAGGCCAATGCCGGCAAGCTCGCCACCCCGGCCTTTAGAATTGCGCGGCGATGAAGAAAAGCTGCATCCGTTCTTTCATTGATCGACATACTGCACCTTTTGTATGGACTTTGTTTTTCCGAATAGATCTCCAAGTCAAATGAACTGGGTGATGCCAGGCATTGCGATGGCGGGGGTCGGAATAGATCCCCACTCATATTTCTCCGGCGTTAAGTCTTCCTTGGAATTCATGGCCTGTTCCCAGGTGATCGCTTGTCCAGTATAAGTCGCCATTCGACCCATAATGGCGAGCAAGGAACTCTTGGCCATGTACTCGCCGTTGTTGATTGGCTTGCCACTGCGGATGCTAGCGAACAACTCATCGTGCTCAGTTTGATAGACATTATTATTCGGACCAGAAAACTTCCAGGTCGTTCCCGTTGCAAGGTTCAGCCCCTCTTCAGTGAGATGAGCAGTTCCTTTGGCGCCCAGAACGGCACAGCTCATGTCACTATGGCATCGGGACTGCTGCCGGCAGTTGCTGATAAGCCTGGCACCGGTGGCATATTCATAAACGACAGAATGGTGGTCATAAATGTTGCCATATTCGGGTCCGATGCGGACTTGGCGGCCACCCGTGCCAACAGCCCGAACGGGATATTCGCCTTTCATTATCCAGGCGCAAATGTCTAAATAGTGGACGTGCTGCTCGACATTGAAGTCGCCAGACAACCAGGTAAAGTAATACCAATTGCGCATTTGCCACTCCATATCGGTCCATTTCGGCTGCCTGGGTTTGACCCAAATCGATCCTCGATAATCGTTGGCCAACAGAGCCCGGATTTCACCCAAAGCTCCGTCGTGAACACGCTGAATGCTTTCCTGAAAGCCACGCGAGTAACGCAAGCACAGGCCCGAAACAATCGAGAGTCTCTTCTTCCGAGCCTCTTCACAGGTTGCCAGAACCGACCGAACGCCAGGGGCATCGACTGCTACGGGCTTTTCTGCAAAGACATGCTTTCCGGCCTCGACAGCAGCTTTCAAATGTTGTGGCCGGAAATGCGGAGGTTCGGCCAGCAGGACAACATCGATTCCGCTGTCGATTACCTGCTGATAAGCATCAAAGCCGACGAAACACCGATCTTCACGAACATCGACTTTCGAATTGATGGTTTTATTTTCTTTAAGCTTGGCCAGACTGGCTTACAGACGATCGGCAAAGGCGTCTCCCATGGCCACAAGCTTGACGTTTTGATCTGCGTTTAACGCCTCGGCCACTGCGCCTGTGCCTCGATCACCGCAACCAATCAGGCCCACGCGTAACAAGTCATTGCCGGCTGCGTGAGCGCTTCGAGACAGAGATTGGTTCAATAACGAGGCTCCAGTCAAAACTGTTGCAGAGGAGGTCTTGAGGAATCGGCGGCGTGAAGAAGAGCGAGTAGCGATAGGGCTGGCAGTCCGAATCATGGCGGTTCTCCTTTATTTTCGTGAACAAAAAACGATTTCCTGCTAATTGACACTCACGCTCCCGTATTAGCCCCTCCAGGATCGAGAAAATCCCGGGGCGCGCAGGATATATCGGAGTGGCGATTAATGTCTGCTTGTTGATCTTAGTTCCTACAACGAGTGCAATTCAAACTTACGGAAGAGAATCTCGAAGCCTTCGGATTCGAGCAAAATCTTGCCAGCCGAGGGGAAGACGCTATAGCACTCATTGACCGTGACGTTGTTGACGATGGCGGTGATACGATTTCCACTACAAACACATTCCACCCGGGTCCATTCTCCCAGTGGACTTTCCACGTCATGCCTGCCACGCGTGTCAATCAATTCCTTGAAGTCGGGGTCGTGCAGTGACCACCAGAATTGCTTCCCCGCGTAGACAGCAGGCTTGCCCCCTTTTTTCCAGCGGGTATTGCCATCGGGACCCAGAATCGTGTCACTGGTGATTGTGACCGGAACGATGGAACCATCCGGGTTCTTACCGCGGATGACTATGAAATCGCCGATGCATCCTTGAGCCACCTGGCATTCGATCGACGAAATCCATGGGCTTGGGTTGCCGTCGGGGCCGGTGGCATGCATCAGAATGCCGGAGTTTCTAACCGTCTTGCTCCCGTAGGTCCTTGATCCCCATTTGTACTCGACGATCAGGCGGTAGTCTTTGTATTCCTCCCTGGTGGCAATATAGCCGTCGATTTCACCCGAGATTCGCAGGTGGCCATCACGAACCGTAAAAACCTTGCGTGGATCTTCATACCTGGTATCTTTCAGCCAAGTATAAAGACCGGTCAGGTCTTTTCCATTAAAGAGCTGGATGACGGTACCCTTGGGATTGATGGGTTCCTTCTTAGTTTTTTCCGGCTGAGCAGCTCTGCTCAACGCGTCATGATTCAAACAAAATGTGCCTGCGGAGAAAGCTGAAGTCCTAAGAAAGGCGCGCCGTGAGTACGCCGTCGTGCTGAAAGTTTTGGAAACAGGGATCATTGGGTCCTTCCATTGAAAATGGACTCCCTTCCTCAACTGCGGAAAGGACGAATCTCGGGAGGGCTTCGGGGG
>JBGPHY010000526.1:0-4695 GCA_041484625.1 Terriglobia bacterium
GATTTCATCCCCACCAGGCGGTTCTCCACCAGATCGATCCGGCCAATGGCATGTTCCCCGCCGATGCGGTTGGCCAGCTTCACGAGTTCCACCGGGCCGAGGCGGTTGCCGTCGATACCCATCGGAGTTCCTCTGTCGAATTCCAACTCCACGTACCTGGGTTGGTTGGGAGCTTGTTGGGGGGAGACCGTCAGCTTCCACATGGAATCTTCGGGCTCCTGGTTGGGGTCCTCCAGAACGCCACCTTCGTGGCTGAGGTGCCAGATATTGCGGTCTTCGCTGTAATTCTTTTCCTTGGTGGCGCGAATCGGAACGTTGTGCAGATGGGCATAATCGATGGCATCTTCTCGAGACCGGATTTTCCACTCCCGCCACGGAGCAATCACTGTGAGGTGGGGAGCTAGTGCCTTGTAGGTCAACTCAAATCGGACCTGATCATTTCCTTTGCCTGTGCAGCCGTGAGCCACCGCATCAGCACCCTCCTTGAGAGCGATCTCCACCTGGCGCTTAGCCAGGATCGGTCGAGCCATGGACGTCCCCAGCAAATACTTGCCTTCGTACACTGCTCCGGCCCGGAGAGTCGGCCAAATGTAGTCCCGGATAAACTCCTCCTTGAGGTCTTCCACGTACAGTTTGGAGGCTCCGGTTTTGATGGCCTTGTCGTGAAGCCCATCCAGTTCTTCTTCCTGGCCGACATCGCCCGCCATGGCGACCACTTCACACTGGTAGTTTTCCTTCAGCCAGGGAATAATGACCGAAGTGTCCAGTCCCCCCGAGTATGCCAGAACCACTTTTTTGACCATTTTGCCTTCCTTAGCTCGTCGTCGAAATATCTTGCTACTCCGAAGCAGTCAGCAGCAGATAGAGCACTGCCTTCTGCACATGCAGGCGATTCTCCGCCTCATCGTAAACAATCGACCTCGGAGAGTCAATCACGCTGGGGTCGACCTCGTAGCCGCGGTGGGCCGGAAGGCAGTGCATGAAAACGGCATCAGGCTGTGCGTAGCTCATGAGTTCATCGTCCACTCGATAGTCGGCAAACACGGAGGCACGATCTTCCGTTTCCGCCTCCTGCCCCATGCTGGCCCAGACATCCGTGTAGACGATGTGTGCGCCCCTCACCGCTTCTACTGGATCGTTAATGATGTTGATCCGAGCCCCCGTCTCCTTGGCGATTTTCTCCGCCTCGCTGATGACACGATGGTTGGGTTCATAGCCTTCCGGGTTGGCAATCCACAGATTCACTCCCAGCTTGGAGGCGCCGAAGATCAGCTCATGACAGGTGTTGTTCCCATCCCCTACAAAGCTGAACTTGATTTTCCGAAGGTCGCCGAATTTCTCTTTCACCGTGAAATAATCCGCCAGGGCCTGGCAGGGATGCAGCATATCGGTCAGCCCATTAATCACGGGGATGCTCGCATGATCAGCCAGTTCCAGCACGGATCGGTTCTTGTAGGTGCGAGCCACGATCCCGTGAATCCAGCGCTCCAGGTTTTTGGCAACGTCCCTGATCGATTCCCGTTCGCCTAACTTGGTGACAGTGTGATCCAGAAAGATCACGTTTCCCCCCATGCTGGTCATCCCCACGTCAAAAGTCACCCGAGTGCGCAGCGAGGGCTTCTCGAATATCAGCGCCAGAGTCTTGCCTTCCAGGGCGCGGACATACGCCAGGGGATTCTTCTTGAGGTCGGCCGCCGTGTCGTAGATCAGGCCGATGTCTTCCGGAGTCAGGAACTGGATCGAGATCAGGTCTTTGACACTCAGCTTCCTTGTTTCCCGGGAAGTCGTTGGCTTGGATACCTTAGGGCTCTTGGGTGCTGGCATCTTCGGTTGAGCCTCCTCATGGCTGATTCAAGATTGTGTGGCAGGTTCGGGAGGATTCACCGCAGCAAGAATCTTGTCCAGAGCCTTAACGAACCGGCCGATTTCTTTCTTGGTGATGATGTATGGCGGCAGGAAACGCAGCACCCTGTCGCTAGTGACGTTGATCACAAATCCGGCCTCCAGGCATTGGTTGACAATCTCCCGACAGGGGAACGACAGCTCGACTCCCAGGATCAAGCCTTCTCCACGGATGCTTTGAATGAAGGAGTATTTTTCCTTGAGGGCCAGAAGCTTTTGCCTGAAGAACTCGCCCACCTGCTGGATGTGTTCGAGAAGGTTCTCGTCCTGCAGGATCCGTATAAACTCGAGACCCATGCGGCAGGCCAACGGCCCTCCGCCGAAAGTGGTGCCGTGATCTCCCGGGCCGAACGTGGGTGCCACCTGGTTGGTGGTCAGCAGTGCTCCCAAGGGCAGGCCTAGCCCGATGGGTTTGGCCAGGGTAAGAATGTCCGGCCGAATCCCATGTTTCTGGAAATAAAAGTATCGCCCCGTCCGCCCGATCCCGCATTGAATCTCGTCAAAAATCAGCAGGGAATGATACCGGTCACACAATTCGCGAGCGGTGGCTAGAAACTCCTGCGTACAAATGTGAATTCCACCTTCCCCCTGGATCGGTTCCAGAATCACGGCGCACACTTTGTCATTGAACTGGGCCTTCAGATCTTCAACATCATTGAACCGGACAAAGCGGAAGCCTGGAACCAACGGAGCATACGGTTTTCGGTACTTATCTGAAGCCGTGGCGGAGAGTGCTCCATAGGTTCGTCCGTGAAAGGCATTGTCCAGAGTCAGGATTTCATGTTTGCCCTCTCCCAAATTGTTCTTGTAGGCATAGCCGCGTGCCAATTTGAAAGCCGCCTCCACTGCCTCGGTTCCACTGTTGCAGAAGAACGCCTTTTCCAGGCCCGAGATCTCTATGAGCTTCCTGGCGAGTTGAGCCTGGTAGGGATGATAGAAGAGATTGCTGATGTGGAGAGTTTTCTTGATCTGTTTGCGGATGACGTTGTTGATGCGCGGATGGTTGTATCCCAGAGCGTTGACCGCAATTCCCGCCAATAGATCCAAATAGCGCTTGCCCGAGTAGTCGTAGAGCAGGCACTTCCTTCCTTTGTCCACGAAGAAAGGGTACTTCTTGTAGTTGGCGATCAGGTACTGCGACTCCAGATCCTGGATTTGTTTCAGATTCATTGTGACTTCACCTCAGTGGATAAGCGTCCCCAGCGGCTCTCCATCCATCAGCACTCGCGTGAGAGCCGATCGCTCCTTGCCTCCGACAATATGCACCTGGCGGATGCCCGCATCCAGGGCCTTTTCACAGGCACGAGTCTTGGGAAGCATCCCTTCCGAGATGATTCCGCCGGCCCGCAGTTCCCGCATTCGGAGACGTGTCAGGTTGCAGATTAGCTGTCTTTCCCCATCATAAACACCGGCAACATCAGTCAGGAATATCAATCGCTCGGCCTGGCAGAAGATCGCGACCGCTGCTGCCATTTCGTCGGCATTGACATTGTAGTAACCCCCGTTCTCCCCCAAGGCCACACAGGCAATCACCGGGAGGTACTTCTCCCGGAGCAGGAGATCTACCAGGTGCGAATTCCCGGAAGTGACTTCTCCCACAAACCCATAGTCGAAGGAAGGGCCGGCTGTTTGGTCGTCTTGAAACTTCCGGGCCAAAAAACTCTGCCCGTCTCCCCCGCACAGCCCGACGGCACGCAACCCCCGGGCTCCGCAATTGCCTATGATTTCCTTGTTGACCAGACCCGCCAGAACCATGACTACCACTTCGAGGGTGTCTCTATTGGTTACTCGCAGGCCGTTATGGAACTGACTCGGAATCCGGAGTTGTTCCAGGTAGTACTTAATCTGCTTTCCGCCGCCATGCACTACCATGACTTCATGTCCAGCGGATTGGAGAACAGCTACCTGATCCAGGATGGCCTCCAACAGGCTCTTCTCCGTCAGGAGACTACCGCCTAGTTTGACGACAAGACGCACTGAGAATCTCCCTGTCTATCGAGCCCCAAAAAGTCCGCCGGCTGGCTGGCAGAACCGGGCTCAGGTAATCATGAACCTCTAAAGCAGTCCCGCCGTCTCCTCAAGACCGAACATCACATTCATGTTCTGCACCGCCTGCCCCGCCGCTCCCTTGCCCAGGTTGTCGATAGCCGAGACAATTACCAGGTTCCCGCGGACCGGGTCGAATTTCCATCCGATATCACAGAAGTTGGTGTGGGCTACAAACTTGATCTCGGGTAGAGATGCGCCTCCAAACAAGCGGACCAGCGGTTCTTTTCCGTATGTCTCCAGGAAGCACTCCGACACCATGGTCGGGCTCACCGACTTTCTCAACCTGACATAGAGAGTCGAGAGGATGCCTCGGTTGACGGGAAGCAGATGCGGCGCAAAAACGAGGTGGTCGGTTCCCAACTCCTGCCAGATCTCCGGGGTGTGCCGGTGTTTGAAGACATTATAGGCCTTGAAACTCTCAGTGACTTCGGAAAAGTGAGTGTTGGCCGTAGGCGTTTTGCCGGCGCCGCTGACTCCGGACTTGGAGTCGCAAATGATCTCGTGCTCCGGTTCGATCCATCCCCGACGCTGCAGCGGGATCAGGGGGAGCAGGGCAGAGGTCGGGTAGCATCCCGGGTTAGCCAGAAGCTGGGCATTGCGGATGGCCGGCCGGTTAGCCTCGGTCAGTCCGTAAACAGCGCTCTCCAGCCAGTGCGCATGGTGGTGTTCAAATCCGTACCACGGGGGGTACAACGAGCGGTCCTTCAACCGGAAGGCCCCGCTCAGGTCAATCACGCGCAACCC
>JBGPHY010000527.1:0-4691 GCA_041484625.1 Terriglobia bacterium
CATGGGAAACTTCCTGGAAACTGCGGTGGAAGCTGCCAAGCTAGGGGGAGATGTCTTGCGGCAGTCTTACGAAAAGGCCAAAAAAATCGAATACAAGAGCGAAATTGACGTAGTGACCGAAGTGGACAGGCGCTCCGAGCAAGTGATGGTAGACCTCCTCTCCTCCCGGTTCCCGCACCATTCGATTCTGGCTGAAGAGGGCAGCAACAGCAACAAATCTTCCGGGTATAAATGGGTCATCGACCCCCTGGACGGAACCAGCAATTACGCCCATGACTACCCCTTTTTCTGCGTGTCTATCGGTCTGGAGAAGGAGGGAGAAATCATTGCCGGAGTTGTCTATCACCCCATCTTTGAGGAACTGTTTGCAGCAGAAAAGGGCGGCGGTGCTTTTCTGAACGGGAGACGAATCCGTGTGTCAATGGTTTCGAATCTCAGGCAGGCTCTGCTTGCGACTGGCTTTCCCTATGATGTCCTGGCGGACCCCGATGAGGCCATGGCTCACTTTCGAAACTTCATCCACGTCTCACAGGCAGTACGACGGGACGGGTCTGCCGCCCTGGACCTTTGCTATCTGGCCATGGGGCGCTTTGACGGTTTCTGGGAGTTACGACTCAAACCGTGGGATACTGCGGCTGGTGTGATTATCGTGAGCGAAGCCGGGGGAAGGGTCACGAATTTTCAGGGAGAGAGCTTTTCCATTTACGAGGACAACATCCTTGCCAGCAACGGACTACTCCACGAGCAGATGTGGACGGTGGTCAGGCGGGGAACCGCGGAGCGGTTCTAATTAACAGCCGAGGGTTGGCCCGCATCATGGCGGACCAACCCTCGGAAAGATGGACAAACAGGGAAAGCAACCCTGAAGGGTTGTATCCAATCCCTTGGGGGTTGGGTGATTCATCCGGTTGGATTAGTTCCGAGGGTAGGCGCTAATCGCGCCAACCTTCGGAGAGTCAAAAGAAAACACCAACCCTGAAAGGGTTGGACAAAATTGCCATATGTTATCTCTGTCCATGCCGGGATACCTTTAATTGACCAGGAGGGCCCTGTGGCGCAGAGCCTCTGTAAGATCCTTGTTCATTTTGTGTTCTCCACGAAGCAACGATGTCCCTTCCTCCACGAAACGGACATTCGATTGGAGATGCAGGCTTATCTTGCTGGAATCTTCAAACAATGGGATTCCCACCCATTAATTGTAAATGGTACATCTGATCACATGCATGCGCTGGTAAATTTGTCACGCAAATTCCCGCTGATGGAAGTCATCAAGGAAGTGAAACGGGGTTCCAGTGTCTGGATTCGGAACAAAGAAGGGATGTTAAGCAAATTTCACTGGCAGGATGGTTATGGGGCATTTTCCGTCAGTCAATCTCAAACAGATGTGGTGCGGGAATATATCTCCAGGCAGGAGGAACATCACCAAAAGATTTCGTTCCAGGAGGAACTGCTGGAATTGTTGCGCCGTCACGAGATTGAATTCAAAGAGGAATTTCTTTGGGATTAAGCAGTCTTGCTGATGGGGAAACAGGGTTGTATCCAACCCCGTTGGGGTTGGGGTTCATCAGGATGGATTGGTTCCGAGGGTAGGCGCAAATCGCGCCAACCTTCGGCTGATGAAGGGAACCGCTTCGCGGTTGCCGGGGGTTTGGACATTGTATGTTGGTGTGTGATTCAAGAACCGCTGCGCGGTTGCCGAAATGTCGGAACTCCAGACCACTTGTGGCTGATCTTCAGGAGGATCGTTATGAAAAATTCAACTTACGGACTGAAGCAAGTTGGTTCTTTGTTTAGAGCTCACGGATCTGCGCCACTGTCGCTCATCCGGGATCTGTCTCTCGGTGTTGCCGGCTTGATCGGGATGACGATTCTACTCTTCGGGCTATGCCGCTCGCAGCTGATTGCGCAAACGCAATCCAACCCGGCTGTTGGAAGTGCCAGAACGGCCGGAAAGGGAGTAGAGTTCAAGAAGGGCGCGGATCGCATCGAGATCTTCGTCGGCGGGGCCCTTTTCACGACTTACCATTTTCAGGGATACAACAAGCCGGTCTTTTTCCCATTGCTTGCGGCCACCGGCACGGTAGTCACAAGAGGATGGCCGATGGTCCCCAACTTGAAGGGGGAAGTGCGAGATCACCCTCATCATAAGGGGGTCTGGCTGACGCATGGCAGTGTGAACGGAGTTGATTTTTGGAGTGAAGGGCCCAAGACCGGGACAATAGTCCACAAGGAATTCCTTGAGATGAAGGACGGCGACTCCACGGGGGTGTTGAAATCGCGCAACGATTGGATCACACCCGCCGGCCAAAAAGTCCTCGAAGAACTTCGCGAAGTGAGGGTTTACCAACGATCCGGCGTTCGGGTGATGGACTTGGATTTCGTCCTCACGGCTGTGAATGGGCCTGTCACTTTCGGGGATACCAAGGAAGGGAGCTTCGGAATTCGTCTGGCTCATCCGTTTATTGAGGAGAACGGTGGGCGCATCGAGAATTCACTGGGTGGGGTGGGGGAGGCCAACTGCTGGGGAAAACAGGCGGATTGGGTAGATTTCAGTACGAAAATCCAGGGCGAGACAGTAGGCGTGGCCATCTTCAATCACCCGTCCAGTTTCCGCTTTCCCACTTACTGGCATGTTCGGGGATACACGTTATTTGCCGCCAACCCATTCGGGTGGCATGATTTCCTGAAAGATTCCACCAAGGACGGCAGCTACCGGCTCGAGGCAGGGCAGTCCATGAGCCTTCGATACCGGGTCTACATCCACCCGGGAAGCCCACGGGAGGCCCGTATTGCCGATCAGTACCGGACCTACATTCAGGAGAGGAAGTGATCCTCCCAGCGGTCACACGTCGACCTATTCCGGAAAGCCCTTGACGGCAGCACCGATCGCAAAGAGTACGGCAATAGTGCTGTTGTAGGCGAGATGAATTGCAAAACCCGGAACAACTGAATTGGTGCGGGCCCGAACGGTCGAAAGCGTTAACCCCACCAGCAGGATCAGCAGAATTCCTGCCCAACTTCCCCAAAGCTGGCTGACGTGCACTGCCGTAAAGAGCAGGGCCGTGCTCACCACCGCCGGGAGTTTCCCCCCGCGCCGTTCAATGACCGGATAAATAAAACCACGGAACACCACTTCCTCCACGAATGGCGCAAGAAATACCCCCAGCGCCGCAAACAGAAAAGCCGTCGCCGGATGTTTCAGCAGCTCTTCAATGGGCGGCTTCGTTGGGGTCGGTATCAAAGTGGAAGCGCCCAGAACGGCCAGCGCCAGCACAATCCCAAGAGGGAAATAGGTGAGGAAGGTGGATATCCCCTGGTGAACCCATCGAATCGAGGGCAAAAACAAAGAGTTGTACTTCAGGGTGACCGTGAAGTAAATGAACAACAGAATCAGAACATCGAGAACGGCCTGGTAACAAAGCAAAAATATCCCTTCGCTGGTAGAGCGCGGAAGACCCTGCAATGAGGAGATCTTAATCTGCAGAAGATGACTGACGGCTCCGCCTACAGCTCCCATGAAGATCGCGGAAAAGGAGGCAAAACACAAGAGCAACAGCACGTCCCATCCGGACCAGACGGGAAAGCGGCTCTCAGGGACGGGCTGGTCCGGCAAGGAAGGAGGAAACTCAGGAGCTGGGGGGTACTCGAAACCGGTGCTCATGCAATAACCATCATTCGCATTCCTCCACCAGCACAGCGGCCAGCAGTGGAATCATCAGTTCATGGTGACCCGTCAGAGAAATTCCCTGGCCGGACCGCAGCACGGGACGTTTCAGCACATTCAGGGCGGGGCGGTAATGATGCAAGAAATCCAGGTTGGCGGTGGTAAATCCTTCCAGCGGATGTCCCAGGTTTCGAACCTGGTTGACCACTTTCAGGAACACCTCCGGCAGAATGACGGCCGACCCGCAATTCAAGTAGACTCCGCCATCATGCAAATCGCAGGCAATGGACATTAACAAACGAAAATCACGAAGGCTGCCCTCACCGGTCAACGCTCCGTTGACAAAAGGATGAGTGTGAATCGTATCTGTCCCGACGGCCACATGAACCGTGACGGGCACGTGGGAGGCATAGGCCTCCGACAGCAAGCTTGACGAAGAATGAGGAAAACGGTCTGCCTTCTCTGACAGGTATACCCCCAGCGACTCCCCCATTCCCATACCCGTGGTCACGCCCTGATTGATGGCCTCATTCATCCACTCTCCGGTCTCCCGGCTGATGCCGAAATCTCCCTGCGGCAGTTCCTGCTCTACGTCTTCGGAAGTCGAACCGGTCATGGCAATCTCAAAATCATGAATAGCAGCCGCCCCGTTCAAGGCGAAAGCCGTCGCTAGCTTTCGCCGCAGGAGATCACACAAAACCGGCCCCAAGCCACATTTGATCACGTGTCCGCCCAGGCCCCAGATAATGGCCCGGTTTCGCGCTCGGGCCTCCTGAAGGGCCCGAACCAGTTTGCGGAACTCCCTGCCTGCCAGGATGTCAGGCAACGAATCAACCAGCCCCGGGAGTCCCTCGCCCTTGGTGTAAGGCCTGGCAAAGGCGTCAGTGTTTACTTTGCTGGCGCGCTCGTGGATAGAGCGGGTTTTCATGGACCCGACGTTCATGGGTTGGTATCTGTAGGCACACATCTCAAGAATTATCCGAAGGTCAGGTCATTAATGCAACTGGCAATTTCAGGAGCCATTTCC
>JBGPHY010000528.1:0-4684 GCA_041484625.1 Terriglobia bacterium
AGATGACGACCTCTCGCACGCCCGCTTGCTGCAGGCGCTCGCAGATCGCGTCCACCAACGGCACGCTGGTGGAAATGCCCCGGCCCGCCAGGCAACTCGCCTTCAGCCCGACTACTTCACCGGGCCGCACTACTTTCTTCCAGGCTTCGAGCGGCGAATCGAGACCGTATAGGCTTTGCATCGCCCGGTCTAGTAACTTCTGGAGCCGGGCCGAATCGACGCCTGAACCTGCCTCGCGCAATTTCGGGTCGCGACTGATTACAACCCTCGATTTCCCCCCGGGCATGGGAGTGACTGGCTGGGCTGAAGCCCTAGCGGAGCGAACGCCGCCGAGGAACAAGGCACCGGTCACGCCTCGCTTCAAAAACTCACGCCGGTTGGTGATTCCCACTTTCATGCTTGAGAGTTCTCCACCTCAAAAAAACAGAAGGCCACGATAGACCTATGCATATGATAGACCAAGTCCAGGTCCTAGGTATCCCGAAAAGGGACAAATTGCACATTCTATAAGGGCAAGAAGAAAATAGCCTCAACCGCCACAGTCGGGTCCCGTACCTCTCTTCTGTCGCAATCATGGTTTTGCTGCGTGATTTAACTCAGGCTTTCAGGCAGTAGGCAAGGGCTCCCCCAGTGGTGCTTCCGTTATCAACTGTTGGTAGTCCAATCGTAACTCACGTGCGTGGTATAGTTTGAGACTCAATTTGAGGCCATCAGTTCTAGCGTCGACAAGGTCCACGAACCATGAAGAGTCTCAGCTGTCCAAACAGGCACTACCCTCCATCGAGAAAAGGCGACGCCGGAGCCATCATTCGCCATGGCTTCCACACGACCACCTGGGGGAAACGACGTCGATACCTTTGCCGGATTTGCGGGAAGACGTTCTGCTCGACAACCGGGACACCTTATCATCGACTCCAACATCGTCGCGCGACCTTCGATGAGGTCGCCACGCTCAGCGTCGAGGGCCTGAACAAATCCGTGATTGCTCGAGTAAAACGAATCGCTTGGAATACCGTTCATCGCTGGCTCCAAAAAACTGCCGGCTCTTGTCGCCGCTTCAACGATCGAAACATCAATGGAATCGCCATCACAGAGCTTCAGGCCGATGAGATTCGTACGATCATCCACGACAAGGAACAACCCATCTGGATCTTCGCCACGATCGAGGTCTGGTCTCGGCTTTGGCCTGCGACAGTCGTGGGAAGACGAAGCTATCGAAACACACTCACCCTCTTCCGGGATATCTCCAGCCGAACGAATCTCGACCGTGTCCCTCTGATCGCCACGGACGGATTCGCCTTTTATGCGAAGGTCATCCGCCGTGTCTTTGGACCGGCGTGTTTGTACGGCTAGGTCATCAAAACCCGTAGGAACGATCGTATTGTGAAGGTCGAGCGAAGAGCGGTAATCGGTGCTGACTGGCGATTGGAGAAGATGCTTGCTGATTCCGAGGACTCCTCGAAACTGAACACGTCCTTTATCGAACGGCTGAACCTCACGATCCGACAAGGTTCGGCGTATCTATTTCGACGGACGATTTGCCAAGCGCGATGGAAGGAGCTCCTCGAAGATCACCTCGAATTGCTTCGCTGCTATTACAACTTCGTCAGGCCTCACAGGGCGCTGAAATTCGGACACGAGGTCCGGACACCGGCCATGCAGGCGGGATTGACCACCAGGCGGCTGACGTTCAGGGAGATCTTCTCCTCGACGATGCATTTTTTGGCGCTGCAAAATGTCACGTTCGTGTTCTTCGACTCGGCCCTGTTGGTCAATGTGGACAATTCGCGCCTTTCAGTGGCGGCGTAGCAACACTGGATGGCGGAAGCACCGGTATTGTCTCTCTCAACTGGAGGCCAATCCGGATTGGGAATCTGGTGACTGGTTTATTCGATGCCTTGTTTGTGGGGCCAGGAACCTGTTGGCCATCACCATTGAGATCGTTGGCTGGAGGCGGGGGAACAGCAGCGCCTTTTTCTCGCCACAGGGGTCCACAGTCCCTCAGGGGTGATGTGCAGGAAGGTCGTCTGGCCCGGGCGTAACATAGTTAATTGTAATTCTAGAAGTTATTGATTCCATTAGCCGACGAATTTTTGCGCGGGACAGAGGTACCTTCGAGAAACGAACCTGATTTCAGCATCCTCGAACGACTTGAAATGGTCAAATCCCGTTCTTCGCGAAGATTGAATTGTGTGACCCAAGGAACGTTACTTGGCGTAACATCATTTCGGCGGGATCCCTCATATTAATCCTATCTTGGAGAAGAATAGTTAAAGAATATGAAGAACTTCGCATAGCATGGGCCTGGAGTCCCACGGCGGTGATTGAGGTCTAAACAGTTAAGAACACGAACATCATTTGCCGTGAAATTCTTCTTGACGAATTCGCATTTTGCGAATGTAATAAGGGTAGCAGAGGCCGAGATTGCACGTTATTAGTCGGAAGAGACTATTAGAAGCGGCGGAGGAGCACTCCGATCTCGGCGAACCCTTGGATGTGTGGTATCGGGTCGCCAAAAAAGCCGAGTGGAAGAACCTGATGGATGTGAAGCGAGTATTCCCCTCAGCGGAGGCCGTTGAAAGGTTCACGGTGTTCAACATCAAAGGAAACGCCTATCGGCTGATTACTGAAATCAACTATCGAACAGGAAGAATCTTCCTTCGCTACATGCTGACCCATGCCGAGTACAGCAAAGGAGCGTGGAAAAGATGAGTGTTGTTACCGTTAGCCCTGAGTACAGTGCACTGCTGACAAGATTTCCTCCGAAAGTCATTCGCACCGAGAAGGAAAATGAGTCGTATACGAAAATTCTTTACGATCTCGACCGGCGAAGCAAAACGCTGACGCGAGCCGAGAAGGAACTCGCCGAACTCCTGACGTTGCTGATTGAGGATTTCGAGGAAAGGCAGTATCAGCTTCCGCAAACAACGCCATTAGACGTATTGAACTTCCTCATGGACCAGCACGGTCTCAGGCAGAAAGACCTTGTGGACGTGTTTGGGACACCAAGCATTGTGTCGGAAGTCCTGAGTGGAAAGCGGGAGTTGAACAAAGAGCACATCAAACGTCTGAGCGAACGCTTCCACGTTTCTCCTGAACTATTCTTCTAGCGGGGTAGCGACCTGTCCTTCCCAAAATCTCGTCCCTATTGAAACACTTGACGCACCGGTGCCCGGCCGGTGCAGCCGGAATCATCGCCATCCCACAGGTCGGCGGACTTCACCACCGATATCAGCCCTCTACCAAGAGCGTCAAGTCCGGCCTCGATGGGCCACCGATGCCACCCGTCTGACGATGGTCTGGCTGGGGAGACTGTTCGATTGGAAGGAAGCGTTAATCGCCGTTCGACCAGAGACCTATACCAGATGGCATCGCCAAGGGTTTAAATTGCTCTGGCGTTGGAAATCGCAACGGATCGGCAGACCCGGGATTCCCAAAGATCTTCGTCAACTCATCTTGGCCATGGCCCGGGATAATCCGACCTGGGGCCAAGCCCGCCTTGCGGGGGAGCTCCGCTTGAAGCTTGGAATTCAGGTGTGTCCTGTCCGAAAATTCGATCCCTCTTTCTGGCTTGAAGTTACGTCGCGCTCTGATCATACTTCTTCCAATTAAAATTGCTGGTGTTTTACATTGCGAGGGACGATACCCGTCTTCAAGATCATCTACCTGGTTTTCTGAAGCCTGTTTGTAAGCCGGTCGAAGCTGTCACTGGAGATGCTGGCTTTGTATCAGCAGCTGGCGGTGTTGCAGCGATCCATCCCGCGTCCTCGGCTCCGGAATCGCGATCGTTTGTTTTGGATCGTGCTCGCACGACTCTCAGACGATTGGCGCTTCTGGTTGAAAATAGTCAAACCGGAGAGTGTCACCAGATGGCAACAGCGCCGCTTCAAATCTTACTGGCAATGGAAGTGTAAAACAGGTCGGGTGGGTCGCCCCAAGCTGGAAAAGGAAGTGAGGCAGCTGATCAGGAGAATGTCCCGAGAGAATGTTTTCTGGAGGATTCGGCGAATTCAATCCGAACTTCGATTGTTGGGATACGATGTCGCTGCCTCAACGGTCTCGAAATACAAAGTCAGAGGCAACCGCCCGCCCTCA
Source organism: Terriglobia bacterium (assembly GCA_041484625.1). Taxonomy (GTDB): domain Bacteria; phylum Acidobacteriota; class Terriglobia; order Versatilivoradales; family Versatilivoraceae; genus JBGPHY01. The sequence goes on from JBGPHY010000528.1 coordinate 4,096, forward strand.
CAGAGCTGGGAAGCTTTTCTCAAGAATCATGTTGGAGAGATCGCTGCCATCGACTTCTTCACCGTACCGACGGCCCCCTTCCGAATCCTGTATTGCTTGGTAGTGCTTTGCCATGATCGTCGCCAGGTCGTCCACTTCAACGTCACGGCCCACCCGACAGAACAATGGACTGTCCAGCCGGTCATCGAGGCGTTCCCTTACGACCAGGCCCCCCAGTATCTTTTAAGAGACCGAGATGGCATTTACGGAGACTTCTTCCGGGGCAGGGTCCAGGGGATGGGAATGAGAGAAGTGCGGATCTCGCCCCGTTCGCCTGGGCAGAATCCGTTCGTCGAACGAGTCGTGGGATCGATCAGGCGAGAGTGTCTCGATCATGTGATGGTCTTAGGGGAAAGGCATTTGAAGCGCATCCTGACCGCCTACTTCAGTTACTATCACGAGTGCCGCCCTCACTCATCGTTGGAAAGGAATTCCCCTATGCCGCGAGAAGTCGAGCCCCCAGCCCAGGGAAGAATCGTCGCGATCCCCCAGGTTGGAGGAATACATCATCGTTACCAAAGAGTCGCGTGAAGAGTGTCGACCCCTGCGA
>JBGPHY010000529.1:0-4678 GCA_041484625.1 Terriglobia bacterium
CCATGGGGCACGCTCCTGAATCATTTGACATAACTGCTTTCCAACATCAAGAGTGTAGAACAATGGCCCGACATTCAGCATACAAGTCTCCAAATGGCGACTGTATCCGGAGTATAAAGACTCCGGCGTCGAGTGGTTAGGCAAAATCCCGGCGCATTGGGAAGTAAGGCGACTGAAGCATCTAGCATCGGTGAATCCAGAATCGCTCTCCGAACCGGGCAGATGGATCTCCGGCACAGGACTCGGGATTTCCTGGATTAGCCATTATTCTTTCGGCCCAGAGTGGTTTAAGAGGAGGATTCCTTGAGCATGTGGCCCGTTCGATATTTCCGTTACTGGCTGAGCCTAGCGATTATCTTCCTTCCACTTCGGGTAGCGCCCACGCAACAGGATATCTCAAAGCAACGGTTATTAGCCTATTATGCCTGTTGGGATCAGTTCAACACTCCGCCGTATACGGCTGCAGACATCCCATACCACAAGCTCACACACATTTGCCAAGCCTTTCTGCTTTTGGATACCAGGAAAATGGATGGTTCTCTGGTCGCTCCACCGGAATTCTCGGAACCGGACCTGGTTATCCGCGCACACGAAGCAGGCATCAAAGTGCTGATCTCGATTGGTGGAGGGGATGAGGCACAGGGCCGGGCATTCTCCACTATCGTCGCAGTCCCTGGACATCGGGATAACCTGGTTTTTAATCTCGTTCAATCGCACTGGCGTCTTATCTCATTTCGACCGGGACCAGCCCAGCATTCCTCACCTACGATGATGTCTATTCCACCTACATCAAAGTCACCTACGCGCTCGGGGCGCGCAAGGTCGGCGGCGTTTTCATGTGGGAAATCAGTCAGGATTACGACGGATCGTCGCAGGAATTGCTGAACGCCATGTACCTGGCATGCCTTCGCTGCGCCAGAGATTCCCATGTGCCCAGAAATGTCCAGGTTCGATGAGTGCAGAGACGTTCGCCTAATTACCGCACCGTCACGTAACGTTGTTGATGAAACAATTCTCGCTGTTGTCGTGAGAGAACTCGATCAAGGAACAGACGAATGTGGGCCGCCTGCAGATTTGCCGGACGGACTTTCTCGACCAGGTCGTACTTGGGCTGGTCAGTAACATCCACCAACCCGAAGGCATAATCCTCGCCGTACACCAGATCCGGGCCTTGGCCGGGGCCTCGACCGCTCACTGGCTCGTCACGGTATTGAAACCAGCTAACACCCACACAATAGGGATTCTGACGCGCATCTTCGAGCCAATTGGAGTAAAGGCGACCCGCATCTGCGTCATCCCAGGCGTTCACGGATTGGTAGGCCCGGAAACCGCGCTCCAGATTGTATGTAGGAGGGAATGAGAACTCCCCGACAAAAATCGGCTTGTCGGTTTTCCTGATCAATGCCGCCATCCAGTCGTCCGCGAATACCGGACTGTAGCGATCATAACCAATGACATCACAATAATCCGCGATGAGCTGCCAATCTGTTTCGTTCTCCCACCAACCGGGGACAATCCAGAAGCCGAAGTAAAGATGATTGGGATCCAGTTCCTTGAACGTCCGGTAGAGAAAGCCATAGTACTGGCGGGCGAAATACTGGCGCAAAGCTTCGATGTCGGCCGGCGGCGGTGAAGGAATGCTGGAGTAGACTTCGTTGACCGTTGTCGCGCTGATCTTCCAGGCTGCTGCCAGGCTGGCGACGTTTTTGTTAAACAGGCTCGCCAGAGCTTCATCCACCAATGCCCGTTTCGCCGCAATTGCGAAAAAGAGCGCCAGCATGTTCCTGATCTCATCGACTGTGATGATATCGTCGTATTCATTGTGAAGCGACCAGCCTACGACCAGAGGATCTTTGAGGCGCGGTGTGACCTGGGCCGCCAGCACGGATCGCAACTCCGTCTGGACTGGGGGGTCGAAAATGTCAGGGTGCCTGTCGAGATTCGGCCCTCCCGACGTCCCCAGGACCGGGATGATAGGCAAATTGCCCGTATCGTCCGACCACTTGCCAAACCCAGAGAATCCCCAGGCTTTCATTCGCCCCACGGCGAGGTCGTTGGCTTTGCTCATCCAATCCTTTCCATACTTGCGGATCATGTTCACAGTGGGGACGGCCACATCTTCCGTACCATCCGTTTGCCCCCAGGAATCAAGACCCCAGGCAAAGTCCCAAGGAGGAGTTTTGAGGGGAAGTTCCTCAAACAGCCAGGTACGTCCGGTCACCGGAGTGCGGTCCCAATTCAGGGCCGGAGCATCGGATAAGGCAATATAGAAACAGGGATTCCCGAGGGGCGTGATCAGCCACCACACCCCGTTATGCCGGACCAAGCGGTAGAAGCCGGTGGCTTGCTCCTGCCACCCTGCGGACAAAACTCCCCCATAGGGGTCAAAACCGCTCGGGACGCCCCACTCCTGCAGCTTCTCTTGTTCGAGCAGCGCTGCGGCGGCCAAGTCGGCATCGCTCTTGGCCTTTCCCGGCCAGTTCCCATACTTGCTCTGGCCATAGCGGTCGACATAGGGTGCAAAGCTTCGAGGATCGGGCGTTCCGATCATGCGGAAAACGGCAGTGACCGTCAGAGTCTGGCTCTGGTCCGTTGCCCAAGGCACATTGGTCGGCGACTGGGACGCCAAGAGAATTAAGGGAACAGGACGTTCGAACTTCAGATTCAGACCTCGACCGTCCCTCGAATTGACACTGAGGCTTTTTTGGATGGCGAGATATTCGGCCTGGCTGTTCGCCCAATCGGGAACCCAATTGGCATCTAAGTCCACATCGTTCATGGGCAGCAAGCTGCCCTCGCCCTGGTCTACAAGCTGGCCATTGATCGTCAAGTCAAAGGAACCGGGACATATCACGGCCGAGATGGTGTAATCACGATCGAGTTGCCATTTCGAGCTATGCCCCAGAAATCGCCACTCCTGACCGTTTCCGACTCCAAGAAAAACCTTGGCCCCATCCAGGTTGCAAGGGCTGCCGTCCGGAACCTCGTTCTCCAGACTCAGATAGAATCCGGTATGTCGGTCCCAGTCGTATTGGGCCGCAAGATAGAGCCGGCAGGATCCTCCCCAGGCCGGCAGAGAGAACGAAACAATCAACAAAAGGAGGAGACCCACCAGCTTTGTCCGGGAAAGCTGAGTTCCGGTGTTCATAGGCTAGGAATTCTGTTTGACCAGGATGCAAAACACAAATGAAGTCCTTCAACGGCGCGGGCACAAGGTCGGGTCTGGTTTTTCCACCTTATTCACATCGCAAAGCCACTATGGGATCAATCAAGCTGACGCGGCGGGCAGGAATATAACAGGCCAACAACGCCACGGCGATTAAAAACAAGGTAACGCCGCTAAACGTCAGTGGATCTGTGGGAGAAACTCCGTGCAACAAGCTGGAAAGAAGCCTGGTGAGGGCAAATGAAGCCAGCACACCCAGACCGGTCCCGGTTAAAATCAGTTTCAAGCCCTTTCCGATGATCAACTTTAAAATATCTTTTGGATCCCCTCCCAATGCCATGCGAATTCCCACCTCTTGAGTGTGCACTGCCACATAGTATGAGATTACTCCATAGATTCCCGATACAGCTAAGAGCAAAGCTAAAACTGCGAAGGCTCCGATCATATACATGACAAGTTGTTGGGGTGCCATTGTTATTAATAGTACCCTGTTTAAGGTGCAAACATTCGCCACGACTTGAGTTTGATCCAGTCGTAGCACTTCTTGCCGAATAGTGGCTGTTAGCAGGGAAAGGTCGGCTTGGGAACGCACGAGCAAGCTCACTGGGGCTACCGGATATTGATAGTAGGGGACGTAAACAATGGGTTCTGCTTTCTCAATGAGTCCCTTTTGTCTGATATTGCCCACAATGCCAACGATAGTTGCCCACGATCCTTCATAAAAAATACGCGTGCCCAAAGGATCTTGATCCCCCCAATGCTTTTTGGCCAAGGCGTCATTAATTGAAATCACTTTCGGCGCTGTTGCGTTATCCTGCTCGGAAAAGGGCCGTCCCCGTTTCAAAGTAATATCCAAGACTTTAAAATACTGAGGGGTCACATTAATCAACATCTCGTTTGGTGTTTGACTGGCCGCTTGGGGTGCTGGTCTTCCCTCAATCAAGAATGAACAGCTTTTACTTCCTTGCCCAGGCAAGTTGCTGGCTAATCCACAAACAGTAACACCTGGCAGCTTTTCCACACGATCAAGTAGTGGCTGATAAAATGACACTCGTTTGAAGTCAAACCAATCTCCTGCCCGGGAAATCTCCATGGTCAAAACGTGATCCGGCTTGAATCCAGGGTCTGTCTTCCAGATTTCAACGAAATTTCTGATTAAGAGTCCAGCTCCAATCAATAGCATTAATGAAACACCCATCTCGATAACGATCAGCATGCCTTTTAGCTTCTGACGAAAAAAGGTAGCAGACATTCCTCTTCCAGCGCTCTTCAAGGCGGTATTGAAATTAACTCTAAGAGTCTCAAGTGCCGGGATTAAGCCAAAAACAAGGCCGGTAAGAACTGCTAATGCGAAGATATAACCAACACTTGGACTTCTAAGTGAATCGAAGGGAATCCAAGGTCCGCGCCTGCAAACAAAGCATTCATCAAATCAACGTTGATGCTTGTCACCAAAAGTCCTACCACACCGCCAGAAAGCGACAGCAGCAGACTCTCCGTCAACAAAAGACG
>JBGPHY010000530.1:0-4647 GCA_041484625.1 Terriglobia bacterium
AACGATCATCGGCTGATGGGTTCCCTTGCAGCCTGTCCAAAAATCCCGTTGCATTGGCACGGTTTGTAGGGCGTCTGTGTCAGACGCCAGTGCTGGCATGCTCCACCTGCCGCTTCAGTCGTACCGCCTGTTTGAAGGCACGGGAGTAATGCAAGTCATTCCACCGGTTACCATCGAAGTCTTTGCCACCAGCGAAATCTTCGATGGACTCATCCCAGCTCCAAAACCATGGGAAATCCTCTTTGGGACGGCTGGGCTCCTTGCCGCGATCTTTTTCCCACTTGATTTTGGGGGTTGTCCGGAGGATGCAAGCGCTCTTACCCCGAACATTCATTGGCTTGGCGGTCATAAAGGGACGAATGTTCAGGCGGACTCCGTCGTTAATGTCCGGTTCCCAGCCAATGGCTTGTTGGTGGAGTGGTTTCCAGCGGACAAAGATGTCGTAAGGCTTCTCGCCTTCCAGGATCTTTTCGAGTTCCCCCTTGAGATGGAGAGCGGCAGCCAGTCGAGCGTCTGCCCCTTCGATTCCGCCCTTCTGGTCCGCCCGTTGGCGATCGATCCAATCACCCAGGTAGCTATAGATCAGCTTTTCGAGGGTCCGTCGGCCCTCGCCATTTGGCGCAGAAAGTTTGTGATAGTTCACCAAGGCTTGGAAACCGTCTTTCAGGCCATCCCAAATATGCCAAATGAATGGGCGTTGGTGGAAGAGGGCACAATGCTGTTCAAAGAACCCGTCACGCAGCCAATCCTCCAGGGTTCTGCCGACATAGCCAACTTGTGCAAGCAATTCCGCTTGGGTTGACACACTCCAAGAATGGCCATAACCCTCAGCAAGCAAAGAGCGGAGGCGCTCGGCCGCTGGTGCTTCGCCGCGTACTGAGGGGAGGCAGACAATACCATCCTCATCCGCCAGTTTCTCCAGCCCGTCCGGTCTCCACCGAGAGCGATTTTGATGAGGCTGCATGGAGCTTGTGGTGGGGCCAACTGCAATCGATGGGATTGAAGGTCAGCCCGGTTCCCATGGCCTCTCGGGAGGCGGCGGGCGCCATTGATGCTGCCATCAAACAACTCGACGCCGTGCGCCGTGCCGCTGAGCGACGGCGACAGCTTCTCGATGCTCTGAGTGGCGATCTTGGCAGCAGTGCCGCTAAGCCCAAGCCCGACCTCGCCCTACTACGGGACAAAGTTGCCATCGGGAAGCAACAGATTCAGGAGACTCGCGGCAAGCTTTCCGCAGAGCAGGCACGGAGTGCCGAAGTGCGCCGCCAGCAAGCAGATCTGAAGGAGCAATCTGAGCAGCTTGAGCCCTGGCGACCCTGGCTCTCAAGCATCTTGGGGAGAAGTGCCCAGTCTGCGACCAAAAATACGACATCGATCGCACGCGACGCCGACTGGAACTAATCGCGCCGGCGGGTTCCTCAGCCTCGACGACGCCTCCCCTCTCGGACAAACTGCCCGAGCTCCTCGCGACCCTTGATTCGCAGAAAAAGGAACTCGCGGCTGCGGAGCTGGAACTCCGAACGGCTGAGCAGACCGCTAGGGACTACGAAGCCACCGAACTAACCATCGAGTAGCGCTTCGCAGAACTCAGCCTCAAGCCCTCAACCACTGCTGATCGAGTTTCTTCTGTCAACGATGCTGTAGCAGCAACACTTCAACAGATCGAGACTCTCGGTATGGCGCAACAGAACGGTGAGGCCTTTGCTCTCCGGCTATCTCAGGCTGGAGATCAGGCAACTATTCAGGAACTGCAGCGAGAAATCGAGGCGACTCGTGCGAAGCTTCAGGAAGAAGACAAGGAGCTTGCCCGACGAGCGGCGACGGGCGAAGAGGCTCAGCGAGTGATCGAGGCTCTTCGAGAGGCAGCGTTACGCGTTGTTACTGAGAGGGTGAAGGAGATAGAGCCTCTGCTCAATGACATCTACAGCCGCATCGACGTGCATCCAGCCTTTCGCGTCGTACGATTCCTTGCCTCAGTGGTACGCGGCCGAGGCCAGCTCTCTACAGTTGTCAGTGATCCACTCTCAGAAGTCGAGTGTGATTCCCCGGAGACGGTCCTCTCCAGTTACCCAGATGAACACCCTCGCCGTCTGCGCATTCTTATCGCTCAACTTGGGAGTATCACAACCACCTCTTGAAGCCGCTATTCTTGACGACCCTCTTCAAAGCTTGGACGATATCAATCTCCTCGCTCTCATCGACCTGCTTCGGCGTACCAAAGATCAACGGCAACTCTTCGTATCCACTCACGACGTGCGGTTTGGGGATCTTCTGGCTCGGAAGCTTCGGCCACGGTCCCTGCAGCAGCGAACCATTGTCATTGAACTGAACGGTTGGAGCCGGACAGGTCCAACGGTTACCACGCGCGATGTGATCTGTGACCCCGTTCCGATTCGGCTCATTGCTTCCTAGCCTATGTCTGTGATCAGCGTCTACGTTCTCGCTCAGGATCGAGTCCTCAAAACGGACAACCTGTCAAGGACACCTCACCAGGAAGGCTGGTGACATGAGAGTTTTTGGTGGGCTTGTGCACGTCCACCAAAAACCCACCTCCATCCCGCCTAGAGGTCAGCTACCTTGAACTTCGAATTCACACACAAATACCCATATACCGAAGAATGAACACACATAGTAACGGTTCAACAGCAGATTGAGCAGAGGTGCTTCAGGAAAACGTAAGATAGCCTGCGTTTGCTCCGAACGGGAGCAAATCTCCACAAAACGGGTCGTTGAGCCATGCTCCGAAAGCTGACTAGTTAAACAATTCAGCAAATCCTGCCAATGGGTAAGAAGAAACTCGGAGTCAGCTGGACCGAAGAATCTTGTGGATCTTTAGCGCCACAATATCGGTTTGTTTGAGCTGGTGCTGCCATATTCGGATTACTTTCCATCCTTCTCGACGCAACGTCCGTGTTACTTGCCGATCACGCTGCCTGTTTCGACTCAGCTTGGAGTCCCAGTACGAGGTGCTGGACCGAGGCCGCCGATAACATCGAGGACATCCATGCCAGAAGCAGCCATCCACGAAGATTACAAGTCTCACTTTGGGAAATGTGAAGTCTGGCTTTCCGAGTAAAGGAGCATGCCGCCTCCAGCCGGTGATTCTGTTCAGGCGGAGGATACTCAGTAATGCAAGTTCAGTCTCCTTATTCCCGCGGCTGCGAATTCGTGACATGACCTCAGAGCGCTTCGTTGGTGTGAAGACATCTGCCATCATGCTTGCATGCTCGAGAGCGACACATTAGACTTCGGTCTTAAACTTTCTCCGTAACCAGTCGAGGACTGCTTTCTGGTCGTCAATAGTGGCCCTTCGGATCTGAGACAAAAGCAAAATACGGCTTGGCTTTGGCGGACTGGTGTTCTGAAGGCCTTCGTTACAATTAGTGCATACTGCCCGGAGGTTGCTCGGCACATCATCCCCTCCTTTCGATTTGTCGATAATGTGCCCCATAGTAAGTCGAACGGTTCGAGTTGGGCTTAAGGGATCAGGGTCTCCTGCCGCCATTCCACACATCTGGCAGGTGTATCCATTGCGCTCAAAGACGAAGGCTCGGGTCTCTTTTGAAATTGATCGCGGAAATGCCGGCCTTCGTTTAGTACTCTCAAGCATATACTGTCCGGGTTTTAGGTCAGAACGGTCTTTGTGAGATAAAATCGGCCAACCTTCTTCGTCGCGCAATTCTCGGAGACGTCTTGCCCATTCGGCCCTCCACCCAGACGCTTTCTGGAGTTCCTGGCTAGTCACGACGCGCCTCACATTAGCCAACAAGAAATCAAGAATCAGCTGCTTTGAGCTCTCTTTGCGAGGCATGGCTTGGCGTACTTCTTCGGCCTCTCGAACAGTCGCAATGTTGAAGGGATTGACCTTTTCGAGATCTCGTGAATACTTTGTTTATTCAAAGCACCGACCAGAGACAATCCGACAGCCTCTGCAACAATGGGTGGAAAGGCGTTTCCCACCTGCCTGTAAGCCACCGTCTTCCGCCCTGAGAACTCCCATTCATCGGGGAAGCTCTGAAGTCGCGACACCATCTTTACGGTAAGCCTCGGGTATCCCTCTATCGGGAAATGCCTGCTGGGCGCTGCATCCGCTATCCCCATGGCGTCGACCCCCAACTCCCGCCATTGCCGCTTCGCTCGAGTTGGACCAAGGTCGGGTCCCCCATGTTTCTTGGATCCGCCCACAATGGTGGGTGCAATTCGGTTTGCACGGCCAGCCCATCCGGGCGCCCCCAGCCAGCCATCGGCTGCCATCAGATCCTGGATGGCTGCCCCTACCGTCCAGTGCGACAGAGCAGGTTCTGGCCATTCGAAGAATTTGAAGTGCGGAGGTCTCAGTCCAACCAAAATAAACCGTGGGCGAAGCTGTGGAACCCCATAATCGGAGGCATTCAACACCCTCCATTCAGCTTCGTAGCCAAGGAGGTTGAGTCTCTGCAAGAGACTGCGGCGATAGCGAGTAAACTTAGCAGATGCAAATCCTGGAACATTTTCCAGCAAAACGGCAGTGGGCCTGACTTCCTCAACCAACCGTAGGGCTTCAGGAAACAGGTCACGCTCGTCGGCTGGTCCAAGCTGCTTTCCCGCAATCGAAAATGGTGGACAAGGTATGCCAGCTGCTAGCAAGTCAACTCCACGGAAATCCTT
>JBGPHY010000531.1:0-4645 GCA_041484625.1 Terriglobia bacterium
AGAGATGTGCGAGAATCTGCTCGATGACCTCAAAATCCCGCGGGCTTCGGCCCATGAGACTTCGATTCCCTCCCTCGGCACTCTAATGGAGACATGGTTCCTTCCCTCCAGCCAGAGCAGGGTCCCCTTCATCCGGTGCAGCCGGGTAAAGTCGAGGACTGGCGCCGTACGCTGTAGGCGCCGGTCGTCAGCGAGAATTCCGGCCAGGCTGGTACACTCTCCTGGAACTGGTACAGGAAAAGGCGGTGACATTCTCTGGTCAGAGAGCGAATTTGGTGTCACTTACTTTCATAACATGTACACACGAACTGTAAGAGAGACAACAATGAAAAGACGCATCATATTGATGGGAATCTCGTTTGTATTTATTGTACTAAGTATGGCTGTCGTTGCAGCTGGGGCATCTAAGAAAGGTATGGATGGAGGTCCTATACACGCTAACGCACTTCGCATGCTGAACGAAGGCAGAGAGATCTTTCGTTTCGATACCTTCGGAGATGAAGCATTCTGGGGAGATGCGCTTAAACTGCATCAGGCAATCGCAGGCGGCAAGCTGGGAGGAGTCGGGGACGGTGTAAGCCCGAAAACAGCATTGGCGGTTGGCTTGAAAGTCGATTTGGACGCTCTGCCCAAAGCGCTCGTCGCAAGCTTGAAGGCGGGCAAAGTCAACCTCGATGACCCTGCCACCACGCTCGCCTTACTTAAATTGAATTCAGTCGTTGGAGTGAAGGGGGTCTTTGACAAGAAGGGCGCTCTTATGTCGATGGGTATCACCTGTGCTTTCTGCCATTCCACGGTGGATGATGCCTTCATCCCCGGAATCGGTCATCGTCTGGACGGCTGGCCGAACCGCGATCTCAATGTGGGTGTTATTGCATCGCTCGCTCCCAACCTTGACCCCGTTGCGAAGCGTCTGCATACGGACGTGGAGACGGTGAAAAAAGTTTTTGCTAGCTGGGGCCCGGGCAAGTATGATGCCGAGATCCTGGAAGACGGCAAAGCCTTCCGGCCGGACGGTAAATCGGCAGCCACGCTCCTTCCGGCAGCCTTCGGCCTTGCCGGGGTGAATCTGCATACCTATGGAGGGTGGGGCTCGGTCGCCCACTGGAATGCATATGTCGCCAACACTCAGATGCACGGTAGGGGAACGTTTTACGATCCGCGCATGAACGATCCGACAAAATATCCGATAGCCGTTGAGAATAAAGACTGGAACATACGTTCTACGCCCGATATGGTCACTGCGAAGCTTGCCGCGCTCCATTTCTATCAACTGGCCATTGGGGCGCCCATGCCGCCCGCGGGCAGCTTCGACAAGGTTGCCGCAGCACGCGGGGAAGCCATTTTCAAAGGCAAAGCTGACTGCTCCAGGTGCCACGTGCCGCCCCTGTTTACCGAACCGGGTTATAATATGCACAAGCCTGCCGAGATCGGCATTGATGACTTCCAGTCGATGCGGTCCCCCGACGGGATGTATCGGACAACGCCACTCAAGGGACTCTGGGCGCATCAAAAAGGTGGCTTTTTTCACGACGGAAGATTCGCCACCCTCCTCGATGTCGTTAATCACTACAACACGTTCTTTAACCTGAAGCTGAGCGATCAAGACAAGGCCGATTTAGCCGAGTTCCTCAAGTCCCTTTAGTCCGCGGATCCATGAATCCCATACACCCTCCCTGCTTAGCGGAGAAGGTGTATGGGTTTCTTCGATCACACGGGAGATCTCTCCGCCGACACCTGGGTCCCGGTAGCCGAATGAAACTATCGAAAGCGTCTATTGGACGTCAATTACACAAGAAGCACCTGGCCCGCCCAACAAGGCGATGCACACGGACGCTCCTTCGGCCCGCCGGTGATCGCTGACGTTAGAGCTGCCATGAACATGAATATTCTAAGCATGACATTTATTTCGAGGAGCGGTGAAAAGCTTCGTGAAGTATACTCGACCAGTCCACCTCCATGTGCATCAAGGCGGCCTTCTTGGCAGACGTTGTCAACAAGACGCTCGACACACTTATTACAAGTTGCACCAAAGCGGATGGCATTCGGGACTTCTCTTGTGTAGCCGTAACCCCACATTTTCGATTTGAAGGGTGAGCGTACTGGACCATAATCGCTCAAGGCCCCCACCGCAGCGGCTCTCAGGGGCTCCTCGCTGGCACGGAGGGTACCACCCAATGGGTGACGCGAAATCTGGTCCGGTGCGCCTCTCGTTCAACCCCCAACTTCGCGTCGAGTTCCGGGGGGCCACGGTGACCTCCGACGCCGGACTGCTGCTGTCGCGCGAGCTGGACGAGCGGCTCGTGTGGCACCCGACGTGATCCTGAACACCGGACGGGAAGCGGAGGCAATGAGCAGCGGAGGGCGACCCGGCGGCGGTGTCTCTGAAAGATACAGGGGGAGTGACCAAACCCGGAAGCACCGGGTCACACAGGCCCCAGGGTTCACCAGAAGGACTGCGATCAACCTGTCGGGAGAGTTGAACGAGCTGACCGACGGGATGGTCTGCTCGGTGGACGTCGCCACGGGGGCGGAAATCGGTCCATATCGGAAATCCCGGTTTAGGCAGATCCTCGGGTGCATCGAGCGGCTTGCGTGACACCCAACCTGAGGGAGAGGATGGCACCTGGAGCGAGGGCGATGAGAAACCGGTTCAACTGGCGGGGGTGTCTCGGACGGGGTGGCCGGGGCGGGGGAACGTGAGAAGCACCGTTGCGCGCCGTGCATGCTCGGCGAGAAAGGCTTACGCCAAGGCCTCGGAAAGAACAACGAGCTGATCGGGGGAGATTGCTCGTTCGTTGAACGCAACGAGAGGGGCTGGACACGACTCCATATCGGACATTCCGGTGAAAGATCTTTATCGGTACGTTTGGAAGGTGAGTGGTCGGGATCAGGTCATCCTGTCAGTGCTGTCGGTAGCCCTGTTCCTTCTTGAGCTCGCACCACTCGAGCTTCAGCGACGCATCGTCAATGGTGCTGTCGACCACCAAGAATTCAAGTTCATTGGGCTGCTCTGCCTGCTCTACGTCACGGTGGCGCTCGTGCAGGGGAGCCTCAAACTGATCTTGAACGTGTACCGAGGGTCCGTGAGTGAGGCCGCGAACCAGCGCCTGCGCCTGGACCCGAACCTGATCGCGATTGCCCGTGCCTCAACTGAGGGCGAGTCAGAGCATGAAGGCGTTGCGATCTCGATCATCGTGTCTGAGGTCGAGGCGGTCGGAGGCTTCATCGGCAGCAGTTTCTCCGAGCCCATCCTCAACGGCGGCATCCTGCTGAGCGTGTTCGGCTATATGCTCTTCATGCAGCCCAGGATGGCCGTAGTCGCGCTCCTGCTGTTCTGCCCGCAGTTCTTGTTCATTCCGTTTTTTCAGGGGGCGATCAACCGGCGCACAAAGTTTCGTATCGAGACCATGCGCGCGCTCAGCGTCGACATTATTAACGAGACGACCGATCCAGCGGGGGTGGAGAAGACTTACCGGCACCGGATCAGCGAGGTGTACCGGTTGAACATGGAGATCCTTCGCCGCAAGTTCGGCATGAACTTCTTGATGAACCTGTTTTATCACTTGGGCATCATTGGCATCCTCTCTGTCGGCGGCTGGCTGTTGCTTCAAGGGAAAACTGAGGTGGGCACGGTCGTCGCCTCCATTTCGGGACTCCACCGAATGAACGACCCGTGGGGCGACTTGGTGAACTTCTTCCGCGACCTGACGAACGCAGCCGTGAAGTACCGTATGATCGCTGCGGCGCTCGACAAGCGCTTGGCTCAGCCAGCGTGACCTGCTGGAGCGTCGTCAGGATGCCAGAAGGTGTGCCAAGAAACGCGCTGATCAGGACGCGGACTGTGCCCCCGCCCTTGGGAATCTCAACGCGCCGGTCGATCCCCCTGTTCGAACGCGCCCGGGCGAGCTCAAGGCTGAGCGGTGGTGAGACCCGATCTTGCCGGGTAATAGTCTACAGTGGGACAACTGCCCGCAATGGATTTGCGGGACAACTCGCGGGATCGCCCGTAGGAACAGGTGTCGGGCCAAGAAGATATTGAGAACGACTTTGCTGTTGTAGCAGAGGCGCTGCTTTATGATGAGAAGGCAGAAACGGATAGCCTCTACTTCCAGTCTTTAGTTACTTCGCCCTCAATGATTGGTAAAAGGCAGCCCGGTGGATTTATTTTGCCAACACTCCTGCTGGAGGAGTTCTCGGAAGGAGAGGCAAGGAAGCATATTCAGAAGTTACTCATGTAGGTAAAGAGTTCTGGTTCTTCTCCGAAAAGTGTGAAGGCCTCGGAAGCTGTTGATGGAGAAGATATGGAGAAGATGTTGACGAGTAACTCCCCTCCAAGACCCTCTGGGCTGGGTAGGAGGGCCTCTCCGGGGAGCCGCCTCTCCAACGCTCGGTCGTTGCGACCGGCACAGAGGGGCCAATGACCGGGGGCCGAGAGCAGCGGCACAGATCAACCCGGAGGCGTCCTTCGGCTCCATCTTCCATGGTTCCTATCACTTGGAGTGCCATCACACTTTTCGGAGAGGAGCCTGGTTTTCTTGGAGTTTCAACCTCCAAATCCAGACGTTTCGCATTCCACGGGTTGCTCTTGATGTGTCCTGACGCATAATGTTCACAACTGCACTTCCGGGCTATCCGGTGGTTC
>JBGPHY010000532.1:0-4631 GCA_041484625.1 Terriglobia bacterium
AAATATGCGAAGGCAGTACAATGCGTCTTTCCCAGCAAGATCGCTCCGCGTTGGCGCATCTAGCGAACAATCGCGGCGTCAGCAGTGCCAATTCGTCCTTTGTAAATGGGCGAGCCGTATTCGGTAGACAAGCCCTGCGTCTCTATGATGTCTTTCACTCCGAAAGGGATCTCGGACAGTTTCCCGTTCCCGGTTGCCTTCTGCGGCGCCACTTGGACCCAGGCGTGAATGGAGGGGTCCATTGCCCAAATGCGATCCAGGCATGGCTGTAACGCAAGTTCGCGCGTTTTACGGGAGGCATTCAACCACTGAGTCAGTGTTTCAAGACGAGGTGTTTGCACGGTGGTGCCCATAGCCGCTGCCAAGCCGGCAAAAAGGAAAGGCCGACGACCCATCTTACGGCTTTCGAAACTGGCCACAGTGCGCCCCATAACAACTTGGCGGGAATTTCCAATTTTAACTTGATCCTTACACAAAACTATATGCCAGCCACCCTGTCATGTCAATCTCACCTCGCCACGACCCAGGTATTGACATCCGCTTCCCAGGGCGAGTAAGCTTGCTCTATCGGCCAGCTCATCGATGTCATTTTTAGGAACTCGGTCAATGAAGATCCGGGCGATCAAGTTTCCGTCTACTTGCTTACGGAACGGCCTTTTCAGAAAACTGGAGCAAACGGAGTCCTTCCCGGCGGCCAATTATTCGGGGCCGTTCTGGTTGTTGAGAAGTGCGAAGAGGAACCTAACCGTTCGGGACCGTTGCCATTCTTCAGACCGGGAAAGACTCAGCGGGCGTCAACCGAGACCCGCAGTGGGGAGGATTGTCACACTAGACGTTCGGACCCTTCAAACCTGGAGATGTCATCTGGGAATGATCTGGCCGTCCGCAACAAACTCATTTTAAGGAGAGACGTAATGGCAAAGGCAAAGGGTATTCAAGCACATAAGGTCTTTAAGCTGGGTAAGGCTCCGGCGAAGAAAGACAAGCGAAATCTCCAGTTCGCAACAATTCTGCGGGCAGCGGCCCCAGCGTTGCCGAGTTCCTACGACTTCGACACCACCCATTCGGGTATCCCAACCCCGATGTTCGGCAACGACGTCCACGGCGACTGTGTCATCGCCGGCAGGGCGCACGAAACGCTCCGCTTCGAGGACATCGAACAGGGGTCGGTGCTGATGATCACCGACAAAGAAGTGCTCAAAGAGTATTTCAGGGAGACGGGCGGCCCCGACACCGGCCTGATCGTACTTGACTCCCTCAAGGAGTGGCGCCAGAAGGGGTGGAAGGTCGGAAAGCACACGTACAAGATCCAGGTTTTTGCCGAGGTAGACTTCACGATCCACGATCAGGTGCGCCAGGCTATCTTCGCCGACGTGGGGGTCGGCTTAGGCGTCCAACTCCCCAACTCTGCGAAGACGCAAATTCAAACAGGACAACCGTGGGACGTGACGACGGGTCCTGATTCTACGCCTGGCTCCTGGGGCGGTCACTACATCTATGTCCCCGGGTACACCCCCGCCGGACCCGTTTGCGTTACGTGGGGGCGCAAGCAACAGATGACCTGGGCGTGGCTGGATAAGTATTGTGACGAAGCCTTTGCTATCTTCGACGCAAAGGACCGTTTCAAGAAAACCATGATTGACAAGGCGAAGGTCATCGCGTTCCTCAACACCTTGGCAAAGTGATGAGTGAGGCCGGCTGGGGGCTGTCGACCCGAGAAGCTTCGTAGCCTTTGATTTCTAACAGGTTAGAAAAGTTGTGAAACCTGCCCTCTCCCGGCTATCTTAGGGCACGAGAACACTCGAATCCTTCTTTAACCCGGTGGTGGAATCCCTGCGCCTTGCCAAGCAAGTGCTCGTCTACCTGATGATCTTGCTCTCAGCCTTTTTCCGTCAGCGAGCCTCACTCGGATATGAGCTGGTTGCAATCCGAAGTCAGCTCACCTTCTACAAAGAAAGCATCCGGCAAAAGAAACAGCCCCGCCCTCGCTTTACCCCGGCTTTTCGCCTCCTGTGGGTATTGCTGTCAAGGATGTGGAGCAGATGGCAGTCTCTTACAATGTGTCGTGGGAAATGGATTTCTTCACCGTAGCGGCAATTTGTGTTCAAATCCTCTAAGTATTCGTGGTCTTGAATCATTCCCGTCACCAGGTGGTACAATTTGCGGTGACGGCTCATCCGACCATGGCCTGGGCGATCCAGCAACTGTGGAGAGCAATGCCGCTTGGACTGTAACCCTCCTGCATGTTTCCCGACAATGACGGAATCCAGGGAGACTTGGAATGTGATGAGGCAGCGATTGCGCGATGGAAACAAAAGCACTGGCCCGAGATTAGAAGAAGCCCAAACAAAAGATCGCTTGAATGTCTTCGTTGACGAGGGCGGATTGAGCCAAAGGCCGCATCGTTGCCAAACCTGGGCGCCGCAAGGGCAGACTCCAGTACTGCAGTATCACTTCAACTGGAAGACGCTGTCTGCCATGATTACATTACTTTAGCTGAGGATTTATCCGATTTCCGGACCGTGGACCCCCACACGGAAAAGGACTACGTGAGCTTGCTAGCGCATCAAAAGGGACTCAATTTTCCTCCAGGCACGCAATTCTCGTACAGGAACTCCAATTACTTCCTTCTGGGCATCGTCGTGAAGCGTGTGACGGGAATGACTCTACGACAGTTTGCGGACAGGCAGATTTTTGGGCCACTTGGGATGCGGCACACGCACTTTGAAGATGATCACACCGAGGATGTCCGCAACCGGGCAACCGGTTATGATCCCTCCGGCCATGGATTCTCCGCTGTCAGGAGTTCATTTGACCAGGTCGGTGATGGTGGTCTGCTGACCACATTGAACGATCTTGCCTTATGGGATCAGGAATATTATGAGAACAAACTGGGCGGGTCGGATCTCGGACGCTTGCTGCTTACGACCGGCGAGCTTCGCGACGGGACAAAACTGGACTATGCCTTTGGGCTCTTCGTCGATCCCTCTCCACACGGATTGGAAGTCTTTCACGGGGGGTGGCTACCTCGGTTTCAGCACGCGACTCGTGCGGTATCCGGAGCACCACACATCCGTCATTTGCCTCTGCAATCTGAGCAGTATTCGTCCCGGACCACTGGCTGCGAGTATTGCAGATATTTACCTGGGAGACGCTTCCGCTAGGCGAAAACAAGGGCCGTGTTAGAAACCTGTATCTTGAGAAATTGCCAAGCAGGTAATCGCGACAATGTGTCCCCATATTATGCGAGCTTCATTAGGCGACGACCGTACACTTTGAGCGATTCGAAGCCAATTATTCCTTTGATCATAGTAATTGCAATTGCGTGGCAGTTCGTAGTGTGTTTTCTGGCGGCAAAAACAAAGAGGGCAGGAGAATACGATCGCTTGATACCAGCTGTGGCCGGCCGGCACGTGAGCTGGGTCGTTCGGTGTCATCAGAAGGAGGTGTTATGAACCGTCGTGCTTTCGTTAGGACTTTGGCCGGAGCATCGGTGGGCCTCATCAGTGGGCTAGCCTCCGCTCAGCAGGCCGAACGTTATGACATCTTGATCAAAAACGGTGAGATACGAGATCCGGGGCGCGGATTTCGGAAGCGAGCCGACGTAGCGATTCTGAACGGAACGATCGCCGACATTAAAGACACCATCACGACCGATCGGGCCCTGGATGTGATAGATGCGAGCGGGCTGTATGTCACTCCGGGGCTCATCGACCTGCACACTCACTGCTTTTGGGGTGGAAGCGGAATCGGTATAGAGCCCGACCCGGTGGCTGCCCGATCTGGTGCGACTACCTGGGTCGATGCCGGCAGCTTCGGGTATGACCAGGTTGACGGATTTCGCCGATTCGTTGTGCTTCCCTCCCAGGCAAGAGTTTTCGGCTACATCTACCTGTACCCCAGCAGTCGCAATCCAGACATTGATCCCGTTGAATACGTTCGTGGCGTGATGCGGCGGACGGGAGAAGCGGCCGTGGCAAACCGCGACATCATTTTGGGGATCAAGTTCCAGGTGGGTTCGAACATGAACGGCAAGTACAGCCTGCCCTTTCTCAGAATCGCCCGAGAGCTGTGCGATCAGTTCAAGCTTCCATTGATGGCTCACATCAGTTTTGCTCCACCGGAGACACCAGAAGTCATGGAACTGATGCGCCCAGGTGACGTGGTGACCCATTGCTATAACGGACATACTCTGGGGATTATGGATCAGGACGGCAAGATCAAACCCGGGGTGCGCGAAGCCCGGGATCGGGGAGTGCTGTTCGATCTTGGCCACGGTCTTGGCAGCTTCAATTTCGCAGCGGCTCGCAAAGCCATGGACGCGGGATTCTTGCCCGATACGATCTCAACGGACATCTATTCTCTGAACATCCAAGGTCCCGTCTATGACTTGCCCACGACCATGTCGAAGCTGCTGTATCTCGGCATGAGTTTTGACGAGGTGCTGATGCGCACCACAGCTAACCCCGCCAAGGTGATCAACCGGATTCCAGGTCTTGGCGGGATTGAAGTGGGAGCGCCTGCCGACATCGCGCTGCTGGCAATCGAAGAAGGCGAGTTCCAACTGGTCGACTCTCAAAACAACGCGATTACGACGAAACAAAGAATTGTTAGCCGCTTGAGCATATGCC
>JBGPHY010000533.1:0-4606 GCA_041484625.1 Terriglobia bacterium
CGTCTCTGTCGGGCCCAGGCTCAGTCGGTCCATTGTGCAGTTTGGGTTACGAGGTGACCCGCTGACGGGAAGTCGGTTCTTTCTGCCAGAGCGCTTCCCACTGGACTCCACCGGCGGACAGTGGCGTTTCTTTAGAGGTAACAGTTCACCCCCCTTGAAGATTTTGCGGGACAAATCCCTTCGTTTTTGCTACGGTAGGGTGGATGAATGTCGACCAAGCACGTAGGCAGTGGCACAACTCGGGACGATCGATTCTCTGGCTTCTGGCTTGGCCTCACCAGCGGATCCTCCGCCTTCTCCGCGACCTGTTCGTCGAGTACGACAGGCTCCGCAAGGAGCGAGCCGGGGAGAAGCGGACGATATCCGAACTGGAGAAGAATCTCACTGAACGGGATGAGGAGATCCGCGAAAAGGATGAGCGGATCGCAGCTCTCGAGCACCAGTTGGATGGGCGCAAGAAAGACTCGACCAATTCCTCGAAACCTCCGTCGTCGGATGGCCCCGCAGCGAACAAGCGCACTCACCCGCAGCGTCCCAAAAGCAAGCGCAAACCAGGCGGTCAGCCAGGACATCCTGGCCGATGCCGGTCCCTGGTGCCGGTCGAGCAGGTTAAGCGGGTAATTCCGATGCTGCCGGACTCCTGCAAAGGCTGCCACCGCAGGTTCACGGAAAAGGAGAAGAGGGCGGCGCTGGAAAACAAAGTCCACCGCCATCAAGTCACAGAAATGCCCGAGATCGAGCCCGAGATTAGCGAGTACCAGTTCGCCTCCATAATCTGCTACTGTGGAGAATCGAACCGGGTCCCGATCCCTCCTGAGATCCGGAGCGGTTCTGGCCCCCGGCTCGTGGCCTTCGTCTCTTACTTGACCGTGTTCTGTCGCCTGCCCAGGCGAAAAGTCGAGCCACTGCTCGAAAGCGCCCTGGGTATCTCGATGGCTCTGGGCAGCACCCAGAAATACGTCGAGGAAGCCAGCCAGGCCTTGCAGGCCCCTTATCAAGAGCTCGCAGGACAGCTTCGGCACGAGCCGGTCCTCAACGGGGACGAGACGGGCTGGCGCAAGAACGGGGAAAAACGCTGGCTCTGGGTGCTGGTGGCGCGTGCCTTCGCCTTTTTCGTGATCGCAAAAAGCCGCAGTTCGAAGGTTCTTGAGCAGCGGTTGGGACCGGCGTTTGCTGGCATCCTGTGCAGTGACCGCTTCAGCGCCTACATCAAATACCACCAGGGGATCGCTCAATTCTGTTGGGCCCACCTGAAGCGAGACCTCCTGGGCATTGAGCAGTTGGGCAAGACCACCGACGCGGACCACTTCGCCCGGGACGCTCTTGCCCTTCATGCCCGGCTGTTCCGGCTCTGGCACCGCTACCGGGGCAATGCCATCGACCGGCGCCAACTTATCGACAAGGCAATGCCGATCGAGAAAAAGCTCTTGGCGTTGGGCAAGCGATACCTCGACAGCGAGGACGCCGCAGTGCGCGCACTCGCCGCCCTCTTCTTCAACCATACTGAGAGGCTGTTCGCTTTCGTCTACCATCACGGCGTCGAACCCACGAACAATGTTTCGGAACGGACTGTGCGGACCGCCGTTCAATGGCGCAAGATCTGCTTTGGCAATCGCAGCGATGCAGGCGAAGTCGCTACGGCCCGGCTGCTCACAGCTGCCTCGACCTGCTCGATCCAGAAGCGGAACGTGCTGCATTATCTCACTGAGGCCGTTCGTTGCCACCGCCCAGGCCTTTCAGTGCCTTCCCTCCTCGCTCAGACTGGATAGGGGGCTGAACTGTTACGAAACCGTAATGCCATTGTCCTCCAAACCCAGATGACATCCGGGTTCAACTTCAGCGCCACCAGACGATGCAGCTTGGTGTCTTCCGCCTTGTACACGACACCCATGCCCCCGCCACCGAGCTTTTCCAGAATGCGGTAATGCGAAAAAGTCTGGCCGGCTTCAAGCATGGCACCCTCAAGAAAAAACTGGTTATGTTTATGGTGATCCCAACACCGACAGATGTTTGTGATGAGGTTCTTGTGGAAGGGAACCTCATCGTCCCCACCCAACCATCAGGCCGGATTCGAAAACCTCGTCAGAACCAGGCTGTGGATCCCAGAGAGGGGAATCACTGTTATGTCTTTTTCCAAAGAGTATTCTTCTCCGCCAGGATAGATGATCCAAAGATGTTCAAGACCCAGGCTTTGTATGGCTGCATGCATCGAGCGGCTGCGGCCCGGCGCATCTGCATATTTAAATTCGAACCCATACCGTTTTCCGTTTTTCATGACGAGGAGGTCCAGTTCAGCTCCCGCATGGGTCTGCCAGAAATAGGAGTCGCGCGTCTCGAGAACCGACAGGGCTTCCTGCAGCGCAAAGCCTTCCCAGGAGGAGCCCAGCTTGGGATGACCCTGCAAGATGCCCAGACTCGGCAGTTGCAGGAGGGCATGCAATATCCCACTGTCCCGGATATAGATCTTCGGGGATTTCACCTGCCTCTTTTTCAGGTTCTCGAACCACGGAGGCAATATCCGAACCATGAAAGCTCCAGCCAGGATGTCAAGATAGCGCCGAGCCGTATGTTCGGAGACGCTGAGCGAGCGCCCGAACTCCGAAGCGTTCAAGACCTGGCCGTGGTAATGGGCAATCATGGTCCAGAATCGTCGCAAGGTCTCGGCCGGTATGGTGATTCCGAGTTGGGGTATGTCGCGTTCCAGAAACGTTCGGACGAAATCCTGACGCCATATCATGCTGGCAGCTTCATCAGGGGCAAGAAAAGATCTTGGGAATCCTCCCTGCACCCAAAGGCGATACTGCTGATCCATGCCAACTTCCCTGAGGTTAAATCCCGATAAGTCGACCAGGCCGATGCGTCCGGCCAAAGACTCCGAGATTCCTTGGATGAGCGTCGGCGATGCCGAACCCAATACCAGAAAACGCGCCGGGTTGCCGGAGCGGTCGGCAAGCACTCGAAGGATTTCAAAGAGCTGCAGATTGCGTTGAATCTCATCGATGATAACCAACCCGGAAAGTCCCTCCAGCGTGAGTACCGGATGGGAAAGCCGTTGCGAGTCGATTGGGTTTTCAAGGTCAAAGTAGCTCGTCGGCTCCTGCTCGGCTAGCATTCTCGCAAGCGTGGTTTTGCCACATTGCCTTGGTCCCAAGATTGCAACAATGGGATGAACCTGGAAGGCACGGTGTACCCTGTTTATCGATTCAGGCCTTCTTATCATACCTCTATGTTATCATAGAAAAAGCGAAGCATTAGTTCGAATTTTCCATAATAATCTCTAAGTTATTTATTTTCAATGTATTGCAACACTGGATAGATTAATATATAGGATCGTTAGAGGTTGAATGCTTCGAGTTTCTCCCTCGCCCGCGCGATCAGGGCTTCGAAACGCGGGTGGCCGCGAAGAGCCGCCAAAAATCGGTCGTCTTGGGCCAGCCAGGAACTCGTAGTTGGAAAATCCCCACGAGATGGCGCGTTCCAGCATGAGGAGCGCCTCGTCGATCTCGCCAACGCGAGTAAGCGCAGCAGCGCACAAAACCGCCCAAGAACAAGTTCGGGTTGCTGGGATTGTCGAGTGGATTTCACTTGTTTCATCTTCCAGGCTGGGGTATATTCGGAGTATGAAAATTAAGACATCTGTCACACTTTCTGAAGAGTTGGTTTCCGCTATCGACCATTATGTGGATCGGTTTGAGAACCGCTCCGCCTTCATTGAGGCCGCTGCCAGGACGTATATCGCCAAGTTAGCGCGTGACGAACGAAACGCCAGGGATTTGGAGATCATCAACCGCCAAGCAGCCCGCCTGAACTCCGAAGCTTTCGATGTACTTTCCTACCAGGCGATTCCATGAAACGCGGAGAGGTCTACAGAGTTCAGCATCCATCCTCCAAAGACCCGAAGCGGTTCAGAGCCTTTGTGATCGTGGGCCGACAGGTTGTTCTGGATTCGAAATTTTCCACGGTCATTTGCGCGCCGATCTATACGGCGCATGACGCCCTCTCCTCCCAGGTGGTGGTTGGTGTTGAGGAGGGGCTTAAGCATGAGAGCAGTATTCATTGTGACGAGTTAGTGAGTCTGCCCAAAGCGGCTCTCACGAACTATATTGGTATGCTTTCCAGTTCCAAGTTGAAGGCCCTCAACCAAGCCCTGCTGGTCGGGCTGGAATTGCAGGAAGAGAGCGTTTCACAATGAGATTAACCGCCGGACCCAACACCTGACACCTATGCTCGTCACTTGTCACTCGTCACTTATCACTTCGTTTCTCACTCGCCGCGCTACGCGGGTGATGGTGCTGGCATCATTTTGTCTTTCAGGAGTACCTCCTTTTCCTGAAATGAGAACTAACTTTATGTGAATACGTGGCGGAGTATATCGACCGTCCAAGAGCGCAGTAATCCGCAGCCTTAGTTCGTATGATAATGTCCGTGCTCATGCAAGCATGATTGCAGTATGATCAGGATTCTCCTCATCTTGAACCGCTACTTGCCATCCTGCCAGAATCGACCCAGCATTGAACTCCGACGACACAACACCTCACACCTCAAGCTTCGACTAAAGGTTCAGCTTCCAAAACTCAAGCATCTTATTAAAGAGATGAATGCGAGC
>JBGPHY010000534.1:0-4601 GCA_041484625.1 Terriglobia bacterium
GCTTTGTGAAGCAGCGCATCGAAAACGCCGGCCGTCGTGTTCCCCATGAATGGCAGCGCCCCAGTGGCCATCTGATAGAGCACGACGCCAAGCGAAAACAGATCGGTGCGGGCGTCCAGCTCTTCGCCGCGCGCCTGCTCGGGCGACATGTAAGCCACCGTCCCGAGAGCTGTGCCGGGACTGGTGACCAGCTCTTCGTTCATGAGGGCGGTTGCGACTTCCGAATCCTGGGCCGCGGCCACGCCACGCGGGGCCAGCTTCGCCAGGCCGAAATCCATGATCTTGGCCTGCCCGCGTACTGTCACGAAGATGTTCGATGGTTTGATATCGCGGTGTACGATGCCTCTGGTGTGTGCGGCATCGAGCGCGTCGGCGATCTGGATGCCGCCCACTCGAAAGGGATCGTTCACAGAGACATCAAGCCAGCCAACATCTTTGTGACCAGTCGCGGTCAGGCCAAGATCCTTGATTTCGGACTCGCCAAGCTGACGCATCCCCTAAATGCCAAGCCCTCTCCCGCCGGGAGAGGGTGGACCGCCGAAGGCGGGCCGGGTGAGGGACTTTCCGCAATGCCCACCGTGACCGAGGAAGCGCAACTAACCAGTCCGGGAGTTGTGGTGGGGACAGTCGCTTACATGTCGCCCGAGCAGGCGCGCGGCGAAGAACTAGATGCCCGGACAGATCTCTTCTCCTTCGGCGCCGTGCTCTATGAAATGACCACAGGGAAACAGGCGTTTCTCGGCGCCACCACGGCCGTGATTCACGATGCCATTCTAAACCGGGCGCCGACCTCCCCCATCGAGCTGAATCCCGAGATGCCCAGGGAGTTGGAGCAGATTATCAATCGGTGCCTGGAAAAGAAGAAAGAAGCACGCTTCCCATCAGCGGAAACACTTCTTCTTGAGCTTAAGAAACTGAAGCAAGACACGGATTCGCGACGAATGGTGGCCGCTCAAGGAGCTCCTCACCCGGGGGCCCGAAGGACAAAGTTGTTCTTGGCTTCTTTGGTGGTTCTCGCATTGGTGATTGTCGTTGGGGCTTTTTTCTGGATGCGCCAATCCCGCATCCAGTGGGCGAAAGGGTCGGCACTTTCTGAAGTCGAACGACTCCTGCAAAATTCTTGGTATGTTGACTGGAAGACGTTACGGGATGCTTATCGTATTGCTGAAAGGGCATCGGAGTATGCTCCCAATGACCCGCGCGTTCAGAAGGCCCTGGATTCATGCTCGCAGGTTGTAACAGTGCAGACCGATCCGTCAGGCGCCGTAGTTCGCATCAAGCCTTACGACGACCAAGACACCAACTGGACTACTCTTGGCACGACTCCTTTGCGGCAGATCAGGGTGCCCGACAGTTTCTATGTTTGGAAGTTCGAGAAGGCAGGTTACGAAACTGTCGAGGCGGTTTGTACTACCTGGGACGGAGACATATCGCGAAAACTCGATCCGACCGGGACAATTCCCCCTGGAATGGTACGAGTCCGCGGAAGGAAGGTTGAAGGGCTTGGCGACATTTCCGATATTCTCATCGACAAGTACGAAGTCACGAACCGACGATTCAAGGAGTTCATTGAAGCTGGCGGCTACCGAAATCCCAAATATTGGAAACAGGAGTTCCTTCGAGACGGTCGAGTGCTTTCCTGGGAACAGGCCATGACTCAATTTCGTGATTCCACCGGGCGGCCGGGGCCTGCCACCTGGGTGGCCGGAGATTACCTGCAAGGCAAAGATGATTATCCCGTATCTGGCGTGAGCTGGTATGAAGCTGCAGCCTGTGCGGAATCTGAAGGAAAGAGTCTGCCCACGAAGGACCACTGGGCGCTCGCCGCTGGTTTTGACCTTGTTACTTATGATCCGGCGCGTTCTCCGACCTTGATTTACAGTCTCAGCAATTTTGGCGGTGATGGTCCGGCCCCTGTAGGAAGCCACAAGGGGATGAATGCCTTCGGGGCTTTGGATATGGGAGGAAATGTCAGAGAGTGGTGCTGGAATCAGTCGCCCGAAGGTCGGTTTGTCCGAGGCGGGGCATGGGATGACGCACCTTATATGTATGAAGGTGAAAGCCAGCAGCCCCCTTGGGACAGATCTCCCAGGAATGGGTTCCGGTGTGTGCAATATCTTGAGCGGGACAAGATCCCTCCTGCAGCTTTTGCGCCCGTGAAGACAGAAAGCCCGCGCGACTTTGGGAAAGAGAAGCCGGTTCCGGAATCAGTGTTCAAAGTCTACAAAGCACAGTTTGAGTTTGACCGCAAGGAATTGAAACCCGTTGTGGAGGAACGGGACGAGAGCTCGAGGGACTGGATCCGGGAAAAGGTCACGTTTGATGCAGCTTACGGTGCTGAGCGGGTAATTGCTCACCTCTACCTTCCCCGGAAGGCAGGCAGGCCATATCAATCAGTCATCCACATTCCAGGAAGTTACGCATTTGGCGGAAAGCCTTCTTCAAATGGATTTCCGGATTTTGGACTCCTGGATTTCTTTTTGAAGAATGGGCGGGCAGTTATTTACCCCATCTACAAGGGAACGTATGAAAGAACGGGGGACCTGACCCTCGATATGACGTGGCCCAGTGAGGAGTACCGCCATACCTATACAGAATTGTTGATCAAGTGGATTAAAGACTTCAGGAGATCTGTGGACTACATAGAAACTCGGCCCGATTTCGACAACCAGAGGATCGCTTATTCTGGATTCAGTTGGGGGGGGGAACTGGGAATGATCATTCCTGCCGTTGAGCCGCGGGTCAAGGCGAATATTGTACTCCTCGGCGGATTTAACCCCGGTGCCCTGCCCGAAGCTCAGGGGATCAACTACATATCGAGAATCAAGATCCCGACCCTGATGCTCAACGGAAAGTATGACATGGGCTACCGATTGGAGACTAATGTACGCCCGGCTTTCAGACTGCTCGGCACTCCGGAAAAAGACAAGAAACTGGTCGTCTATGACACTGATCACTACATCCCCCCGAAGGAGCTGATCAAGGAATCCCTAGATTGGTTGGACCGGTATTTCGGGCCGGTCAAGTAAGACCACCAGCAGTTCTTCAGTAAGACACGGACATGGTTGGCATTTTGGCGAATCGACAGGTCACAAAGAAGGCGGTCCCATGAATCTTAGGCTTCAGGGAAAGGCCATTCTTATTACTGGCGCCAGCAGGGGGATTGGTTGTGCGATTGCCGAGGAGTTTGCCCAAGAAGGTGCACAAGTCGCCATTTGCGCAAGAGGGGCAGACGATCTTCAAGCCACAGCCAAAGCGCTGAGCTCAATGGGGGCCGAGGTGGTTTCGGTCCAGGCGGATGTTACCAGGTTGACACAAGTGGAGAGAGTCGTCCACGACACCATGACCTCCTTCGGCCAGATCGACGTTCTGGTCAACAATGCGGGAGATGGTAGTTTCCCGCGTTCCTTCGACACGAGCGACGAGCAGTGGCAGTACTCTTACGAGGTGAATCTATTGAGTGCGGTACGATTCGCGCGATTGGTGGTCCCTC
Organism: Terriglobia bacterium; assembly: GCA_041484625.1. Taxonomy (GTDB): domain Bacteria; phylum Acidobacteriota; class Terriglobia; order Versatilivoradales; family Versatilivoraceae; genus JBGPHY01. The sequence goes on from JBGPHY010000534.1 coordinate 3,494, forward strand.
ACATGATCGATGATCGCGGCAGGTGGCGGCCGCATCATAAACATCTCTCAGTGAGCGGCCACACAATGGGGCCGAAGTTCGTGGATTACCAGACCATAAAGGCGGCGTTAATTGGATTCTCGAAATCGATGTCCTTCGATCTGGCGCCACACAACATCCTGGTCAATTGTGTCTGTCCGGGGCCGGTTCGTACTCCACTTTGGGATCGGTTGGCCGACTCTTTGATCGGGCGGTACGGTGATACCAGAGAGGAGGTCTACACTAACTTTGCAGCCCAGGTGTCTCCGCTGAAGCGGCACGGTCACCTGTCAGAGATTGCCGGCGTGGTGGCCTTCCTGGCCTCTGAGCGGGCTTCATTTATAACAGGATCGGCCTATGACGTCGACGGCGGGATGACCAAGTCGACTTTCTAAGATAAGAGTCACCCCGAGAAAGCTAATCAACATGATCGGCAAAACCCTTGGACATTATCAAATCATTGACAAGCTCGGCGCTGGAGGCATGGGGGAGGTGTACCGAGCCCACGACACCCGCCTGGGCCGCGACGTCGCCGTCAAGGTGCTGTCATCGCACCTGGCCGCAGCTCCGGAGGCTCGCGCCCGCTTCGAGCGCGAGGCGCGGGCGATCTCCCAGCTCAACCATCCTCACATCTGCACGCTCCACGACATCGGTCAGCAGGAGGGCATCGATTACCTGGTGATGGAGTACCTGGAGGGCCAGACACTGGCCGCGCGTCTGGGGAAAGGGCCGCTGCCGCTGGCGGAAGTAGTGCGCTACGGGATCGAGATTGCGGAGGCGCTGGATCGGGCGCATCGCAGCGGGATCGTGCACCGTGACTTGAAGCCCGGGAACATCATGCTGACGAAGGGTGGGGTGAAGCTGATGGACTTCGGTCTGGCTCGCAGCACGGGGCTCAAACCCGTGGCTGGTGCGTTGACCGACTCGCCGACAGTGAGCCGGCCGCTGACGGCTGAGGGCACGATCCTCGGCACTCTGCAGTACATGGCGCCTGAGCAGCTGGAGAAAAAGGAACCGGATGCCCGGACAGACCTGTGGGCGCTCGGTTGCGTGCTGTACGAGATGGACACGGGGAAGCGAGTGTTCGAAA
>JBGPHY010000535.1:0-4598 GCA_041484625.1 Terriglobia bacterium
AGCATGCTGTAGGAGCCCCCGGTCGCCAGAGGGGTCACCGGATCAAAGCGTCGGATCACGCTTTTCACCCAAGCCAGGTAATCGCTGAAACGATCCTGGTTGAACAAAGCCCAGTCATACCATTGAGCGCGATTGGTTCCCGGCAGAGGGTGGGCATTCTTGGCAGGCGGAGCGACAATTTCTGGAAAGCTGTTGTAGTGAGTCCCCCAGGCCTGATTCAGACGTCCCAGACTTCCATGCTTCTTCTCCAACCAGGCCCGAAACATCTGCTGAGAGCGTTCACAGTAGCAGATATACATCAACTCATAGGCCATGACGTTGTAAAGCAAGTCAGGGTTCTTCAACCACTGATGAACCTCGCGCTCGATATAGCGTTCTACCGCCTCACGAATTCGCGGGCTTTCCAAACAGATGACTACATTCCCTCTCGTTCGGATCAGATGGCCACACCACCCGTCCCAGCCGACACGATGTGTATCCGGGAACATCTTGAAAACCTCGAAAACCGGGGACGTATCAACGGTCCATCGCGAACCCCCTCCCACCGAGTAGCTTTCAATATGCTGCAATGGAGTCGCGAAAAATTTCTGTAATACCTGGCTGGGTCCGTGCAGAGAAGTGATGTGCAGCGGCTGATCTTCCTGGTCCACAAAGAACCACCCTTTGGCTGCAAGCCCGTGGAGGCGTGGAAAAGGCGGCACCAGTGGCCCGGTAATCTGGGTGTCGTCGCGCTCGGGCAGGCGAACTTCGCCCGTGAGAAGTTTCTCCAGCCGTTCCCGCTCTCGCCGGCAGGTCTCGGTTGCGTATCTGAACATTTGCTCCTTGTCACGATCGTTATTGAACCAGGCCAGGATTGGGCGAAAGTGCAAGCCTAACTCCGCGACAGCCAATTCCGTCTCGGAGTAAATGGTGTCTAAACCCATCTGGTCGGCGGCATCGATCGTAGACTGGAGTGCCTGGTATTCGACTTGGGCGCCGCGACGGAGTTCTTGTACCATCTCACTCTCCGGGATCTTGTCTCGTGGCCCTACCTGCCGGATGGTCACCCATCGCCCCTCCAGGCGAGTTTCAGTATCCTGAGGCGCTTTGTTACTGGAGGTTTGGTCATTTTCGGCGCCGGAAACCAAACGGAAGTTGTCAAAAAAGACTGTGAGAGGACGAGACCTTTCTTCAGTGGCGATGGTAAGCTGCCGGATCCGATCAAGAGCCATGGAACGAAGTTCTGAACTCGCCTCCAGATTCTTGAGGATCACTTCGACGTGAGTCCATCCCGAACCTAGAAACAATTTGCGGTCTGCCTGATAGAAGTCATATGGAGCCACGTCAGGTTCGTTTCCGCCCACCGTGTCATAGAGGCGCAACGACAGAAATATCGGACGCGCTTCAGAATTATAAGCATCGAAGAGCAGACGGTCGAATTTGCTCCAGTTGCCGTCAGACGGTGAAATTGAAAGGATCGTAGTATTCGAGTCGAATTTTACTTCCAGGCATCTCGTCCCATGAGATGGATGAACAGTGGAGAGCTGGATATCGCCTTTCCATTGGCTCAGTTCAGCTTCCGACTCGAAATCGCCTAAAACCTGAACGTTTGCCGATTCGCTCGATAAGGACAAATTCGAGGGAAGAAAAAGGCCAAAGGAAGTTATGCAAAACAGGATCAAAGTAGAATCCGTCCTGCGGGCTTTTGTTTGGGAGATCATTAGTTTGTTTGCGAGGACCAAGCTTTCATGAAAATCCCCCTTTCAAGGGGGTGGTCGGCACTCAGGGCACTGAGGGCCGACCGGGGGATGTCCTTTCAGATTTGGTCGGGCAGACTACCGCAAGGACATCCCCCGCAGGCCTAAAGGCCTTTGCCCACTTCAAAGGGGGAATCAGTGGCATTTTCATCGGCGGTTGTGAAGTTGAAAACTTCATGGGGGACATTTATGAAAATTCGGGTTTTAGTGTGGGAGCCGCGCTCCGGCGCGGCGACCGCCCGGGTCAAATTGGTCGCCGCTCCGAGATCGGCTCCCACATTCCCCCCAAGACCGCCATTTTCATCTGCGGTGGTGAACTTGAAAAGGTCACGGGGTGCTTCTATGGTAATTCCCCTTGCCGTTCGATCAGACATTGTTTATCGAAAGATGGGTGATGGGTCAATAACAATTAAAGGACGGGAATACTGGGTCAGTTACAAGTGGTGGGCCGAGCGGGTGACCGCCGTCACCCTGCGAGGCCTCATTTCGCCATCTCAGCGGCTTCGTGGAACTCAGCCCTCCAGAATTCCCCCGTGAAACTGACCCATCACGGATGGTACATTGACGAAAAAAAATCCAGGAATTCAAAGCATGCAATCAACTTTCGCGTTTGAGAGTGATTGACCCGAAAGCAGGGCTAAGACTTCGGAAACAGGAAAAAGCCGGGCCAATCCGCTGGCCCGGCTTTTCTTAGGACATAGTGGCTTACGTTACGTTGACTCTTCTTAATAGTCGATTCGCAGGCCAAACAACATTCCCCTTGCATTCCCGCCATAGCCTACCAACCCGAAGGCTCCCCCGCTGATATTGGTGCTCGGGTTGCCGAAATTTGCCCGATTAAAGGCATTGAACATCTCCCAGCGGAACTGCACTCTTGCCTTTTCCTTGATCATGAAATTCTTCGCCAGGACGATATTAAAAACCTCTTGCCCCGGCCCGGTCAGGACATTGCGGGCCGAATTACCATAGGATCCTCGTCCATTCTCGGGTCGGACAAACGCACTCGCATCGAAAATCGGCAATCCGGCCTTGATTCGGTCACGCATGCCACTGGAGTCAAGGTTGCCGTCCCCAATGCGGTCGGGCCGCCCCCCGAACTGGTTGGTATTGGCCGGGTCCGTGTTCGAGAAGGAGGCGCTGATCCGTTGCCCGGTCGCCATGGTCGTGATGCCGGAGAGCTGCCAGCCCCCGATCACCTGGTTTGCAGCGCCCGACAGATTCCCCAGGAAGCGCTGGCCCCGGCCAAACGGCAAGTGATACACGTAGCTGAACCTGAGTACGTGCCGGCGAATGATGCTGTCATCGGCCCGCTCCAGGAATCGCGCATACTGATTCTGTCCAGGGAAAAAAGCAAAGCCGCCCAGGGAGGTGTCCGTGAGCGCCTTGGCCCAGGTGTAGTTGGCGTTAAACGACAGCCCCTTGGACAGCCTGCGGTCAGCCTGGATGTTAAACCCGTGGTAAATCGAGGACCCGCCCGTCTGGGTGAGAGTGGCCGAGTTAAACCGTTGATAGGGTCGTAACGCCGAATCGTAGGGGGTAGTGCTGGGGTGCAGGCGGTTGAGATCCTGCGTGTAAGGAATGTTCAAGGCATGGGTACCCACATAACCGACATCAATGGCCGTGCCCCAGAACTGCCGCCCGACTGATGCGCTCCATTGGTAAGTCCGCTCGGTTGGAAATGTCGGACTGACACCCGCGATGTCAGATATGCCGGAAGATTCGCCCGTGGTGGTGAAAGGATTCGGGAACTGGAGGCTAGGGACATTCCCTTCAATAAAGTAGGTCTGGGTGGCCGTCCATGGCCCACCTGTGGCATTTAAGGCCAAGTTGCCGGGCCAAACTTGGTTATACATCCCAAAACCCAGACGGACCACCGTGGTGGCATCGGAAAAGGGGCGAATGGCCAAGCCCAAGCGGGGATTCCAGTTATTCCTGTCCGACTTCATGAGACTCCGGATGGGATAACCCGCCTGGGAGGCGGAGACAATAGGAAGGGTCGCGGCAACAGAAGGAACCAAATCCGTCGGAATAGAAGTCCCGGCCGTGACCACGTTGCCGGTCGCGGGATCAAAGCCAAACAACCGGTCAAACTTTTCCACCCACGGAGTCTGGTATTCATAGCGGAGACCGTAGTTAAAAGTAACTCGCTGGTTAATCTTGAGGTCATCCTGGAAGTAGAAGGCGTAATTCCGGCTTCGCACGTATGCATTGGGCCGGGCGGTGGTCCGCCTGGCAACCGAGGGGTAGCCGAGCAGGAAGTTAGCATAGGCTAACCCGCTCAACTGGTCGTCAAAGGAATAAGAGCCCCGCAGTTCCGGCGCCTTAGTTTCGTCGTTGTTCTGGTAGCGGCGCACATTGATTCCCATCTTAAACGCGTGGCGGCCCGTGTACCAGGAGAGGTTGTCGATCAACTCATAGGTGTTCTGAGCGGAGCGGAGCGAGTTCGGCCAGGAGCCGGTTTCCTCAAAAGGGATAGCTCCACCAAAGCCAAAGTCCGGCATTCCACCGATCGCGGGGTCACTCCCCGGGTTATCGATCCCCTGAATCCCGAGATTGACTTGCTTGCGGTAGTTTATGTCGTGCGAGTCGATAGCATCCCTAGTGAAGGTCAGCTTGGCCTCGTTGAGTATCGCCGCACTAAAGTTATGAGTGTCGGAGAGGACCACGTTTCGGCCCGGATGGTGGCCATTATAACTGAATCCTCCATATCCATCCTTCAAAGTGTTTGCGTTTATGTCGTCGTTGCTTTTGGCTAAAGTAACACGAGCAAACAGGGTGTTGTTGTTGGAGATTTTATGATCCACACGGATTGAGTAATTATCAGCGTTATACTGGGCACCGGGATCCGCATAGAAATTGTTG
>JBGPHY010000536.1:0-4594 GCA_041484625.1 Terriglobia bacterium
ATCGACAGTTCCCGGTCAAATGAGGCTCCCGGATCGGTAGGCAGTTTTTTCCAGCGTTCCAGGGCCGATTCAAAATTCACGGGAACATGTTTCCGGCCGCGCAGGTATTTGAACGTAGTTTCGTCAGGAGCGACCATCCCTGCCCGGGCTCCGCCCTCAATAGACATGTTGCAGATTGTCATTCGCTCTTCCATGGAGAGGCCACGGATGACCTTCCCTGCATATTCAATCACACTCCCCGTTCCACCTTCCGTCCCTATCAATCCAATGATCGAGAGGATGATGTCCTTGGCTTCCACTCCAAATGGCAATTCTCCCTTCACCTCGATTCGAAGTGTCCTGGGGCGATCCTGAAGTAGACATTGCGTGGCCAATACGTGCTCCACTTCGCTGGTTCCGATCCCGAAAGCAAGCACTCCGAAGGCCCCGTGCGTGGAAGTGTGGCTGTCACCGCAGACCAGAGTCATGCCGGGCAGCGTCAGTCCTAACTCTGGGCCGATGACATGAACAATTCCTTGGAAGGGACTGTGTAAATCAAACAGGGCAATCCCAAATTCCTTGCAGTTCGCAGCCAGTGTTTCCATCTGCCGGGCCGAAATGGGGTCGGTGATTGGCAATGACCGCTTGGTCGTCGGAACATTGTGATCCATGGTGGCGAAGGTGAGGTCCGGCCGCCGGACTTTGTGACCCGCCAGGCGCAGCCCTTCGAATGCCTGGGGAGAAGTCACTTCATGGATCAGATGCCGATCGATATATATCAGCGAGGGTTTGCCCACTTCTTCGTCCACGACATGAGCTTCCCAAATTTTTTCAAACATTGTTTTCGGTTTCATAAGGCCCGTTTCACTCCCAATCTCACAGCATCAGCCGCCACATTCTGTGGCACTATAGAGTGTCTTATTATAGCGAAATCTCGCTGGCGGTGACGGGATTTTGATTGGATTTTCGCTCCAGCGCGTGTTAGGTTAAGGAGAATCTTGCAGATCGAAGGATTACGGGCACCGCTGGAGGTTGAATGCGTTCTGGGAGAGTCATGTGTTTTCTTGGACTATTGTTGATTGCCATGGGAGTCTGGATCGCTCTTCCGGGTACGCCAGGTCTCGCGTCCATGCAAAGGAGTGGGGGGGATCTGGATAGCGGCCGAAGGCGCTCTGATCGGGAGGCCATCCAGATACCCGGCGGGGCGCGGGTCGAGTTCTCCCGGTTTCAAAGTGTTGCTTTGCAGGCGGACCGCGAATATTCGATCTTCCTGCCGGCCTCCTACGCTGCAGGCAAGACCTCTTATCCCGTGGTGTATTTCCTGCATGGGTTGTGGAACGATCATACCAGCTGGACGGTGGACCGCTACGGGCGCCTTCACGAAATGGTCGACCGACTCATCCGGGAGCAACGCATCCCGGAAATCCTGATGGTCCACCCCAGGGGAGACAACAGCTTTTACACGAATTTCATGGATGGCAATCAGAAGTACGAAGACTACATCACGAACGACCTGATTCAGCACATCGAGAGTACCTACCGGGCCAAGCGCGGCAGGCAGTGGCGGGTTATTGGCGGCACTTCAATGGGCGGTTTCGGCGCCCTGAAGATCGCCTTCAAGCGCAAGGATCTTTTTTCAGCGACGGCAGCTCATTCGCCCATCGTGCTCAAGGATGACCCCACTCTTCTCTCCCAGCAGGCCCACAACGGCGACCGCTTGGAGTTCTTCACGAAGATCATGGCTCCCATCTTCGGAAATCCCATCGATCCGGCCCATTGGAAGGAGAACGACCCACTCACCCTGGCGAGAACCACCGATCTCAAAGGATTGCGCATCTACTTTGACTTCGGCACCGCTGACCGATACAACCAGATGATTGATTTAGGGAATGGCATCAAAGCCCTCGATGCGGTGCTGACGGAGAGAGGAATTCCCCACACGTTCGTGGAACATGCCGGCGAACCTCATGGCTGGGAGCTGGTGAGCCGGCATCTGCCGGAATCGCTGGCATTCTTGTGCCAGGACTTTGCTAAGTGACAAGTGTCGCTACCTCTGCAATTCCAGCCACAACGCGCGGTAATAGTGCATGAGCCGAATCGGGTCGGAGGTCTCAGGAATCTCGGCCAGGGTATATCGGTTGTATCCTGACTGCTTCATGAGCTGGAAGAGTTCCCGCCAGGGGTAGCTGGGGGTCCACAGTTCGTTGATGTGGGCATTCCTCAACCAGGGAAGAAGAAGATTAAAGCTGTTCCGGACGCTTTCGTTTTCCACGTCTTGGGGGTTGGAGTTCCAGCAGATCCCGACCTGAGGATGATCGGCCGTTTTCATGATCCGCTCAATCCGGCTCGGGACGCTGGTTGTCTCACCATGAACCTCCAGCCAGACCTCGACCCCTAGATCCCCGGCAACCTCTCCGCACTGCCGGAGCGAACGGCCAATCTGCTCCAGGGTCTTGTCCTCGGCCACCTGCTTGGGAAGCCCGTTTGGCCTGACCTTGACTCCCAGCGCTCCAAGGTCGTGGGCCAACTCTGCAAAACGCCTGGTCTCCTCGATATTGCGGGCCACCACGGCGGGATCCGGCGAATGAAATTCACAAGTGGAACCCAGGCTCAACAAGCGGACCTTGGAGCCTGAGAACTGACGTCGAACGTTGGCTCGGGCCGGTTTGCCGAGCGACGGTTCGACACCATGGCGGTGGGTAGTCCGCAATTCAACGGCTTCAAAACCGGTTTGTTCACAATTGCGGATCAGAGTCTGGACGTCCCAGTCCTTGGCCAGATTGTAAGTCACTAACCCCAGCTTGAATCCCCCCTCACCAAGTGCCGGATTCGCGGAACCCATCTGCGAAAGAGAGGCCGAAAGGGTGGACCGCAACACTCCACATCCCCCGGCAAGGGCGATTGTTGAGGTGAGGAACGATCTTCTTGTCTTTGGAAGCATTAGAAATTCCCTTTCCTGGAGTGAGTGTCAAGGCCGGATCACGGTTCCGTCCCGTCTCCGGATTACGCCCCAGTGATAGTCGAAATTCGGAGAATCCGGAAATGGAAACTTGGCCGCCAGTTTCTCATTCAGGTCAATTCCCAAGCCCGGGGCCTCCGTCGCGTAGAGATATCCGTTCCTGACTTCCGGGCAACCGGGAAAGACCTCTCTGGCCGTTTCCGAGAAGACATGGCCTTCATGAACCCCGGTGTTGTAAGTGGCGAGTTCCAGAGCCAGGGCTGCCGCATGCCCGACCGGCGATGCGTCTCCGGGATCATGCCAGGCTGACCTGACCCCAAAAAACTCTGACAAGGCGGCCACCTTTCTCGCCATGCTGAGCCCGCCCACCTGGGAGAGGTGAATGCGAATGAAATCGATCAGGCGATTCGCAATCAGCGGAACGTATTCGTGGCGACTGTTGAACAATTCGCCCATGGCCAGAGGAGTTGTGGTCTGTTGTCGCAACAGGCGGAAATGCTCGATTTCTTCCGGGGGGAAGGGATCTTCCACGAAATACAGGTGGTATTTCTCCAGTTCCTTGCACAGCGTGATGGCTTGATTCAACGGGACCCGCTCATGTACGTCATGCAGCAGCTCCACCTCATCTCCCAGCTTCAGACGCAGATGTTCAAACAGTTTTGGCACTGCGCGCACGTAGAGGCACGGCTCCCAGACGTACTTTGGATTTTCGGGTCCTCCGCGCTCAGCATCCTCGCTTTCCTCTTCGCCCCCACCGGCCCCATAGGTGGACATGCCGGGAACCTCGACCTGGGCTCGCACGTACCGGTAACCTCTCTCCATGGCCTTCCTAGCTACCTCTTCCACTGCGACGAAATTCCGCCCGGAGGCATGGTAATAAAGGTCAACCGCAAAGCGGCACTTTCCTCCCAGCAACTGGTAAACAGGCATATTCGCCCGCTTGCCCTTGATGTCCCAAAGAGCCATGTCGACTCCGCTCATGGCATTGAACAAAACCGGTCCATTCCTCCAGTATGAACTGACGTAGGAAGTCTGCCAGATGTCTTCAATTTCATCCGGGTTTCTCCCGATCAGGAAGGGCTTCAAATATTTCTCCACAGCGGTTTGCACCACGTAGGCCCGCTGAGTGAATGTGGCGCAACCGAGCCCGTAGAGCCCGGGCTCGCTAGTAAGGACCTTGACGATCACCAGACGGATATGTTCCGGTGCCGTGAGAATGGTCTGGACATCGGTAATCTTGAGAGGGGGAAGGCCCCTTGTTGAACTGGGGGTCGGCTGGGCCCAAAGAGATGACAGCGGACTGCTGCCGGAAAAAAGACCGGTACTACCTGCCAGAGTGCCGGCCGACAAGCGCTGCAAGGCTTTACGTCGGTCCATTCTTGAGACTCCCTTCTTTGTGGTATCGGGTGATGAAGTAGGTCGTGACACAAACACAAAAAGGAACTTGGACCACAAGGCCATCCCGGGACTACCGGATTCAAGAAATAAGGTCGTGGTTAATGCGTCACCCTTATCGGTAGGCCCCGCTGAGCAGACTCTTGCGCCAGAAAGGCCACTTGACAAGCCTGCAGTGCTTCCCGCCACGACACGACAGGGGGTTGCTGATGACGGATACAATTTACGAAGTGGCTGACTTCGGCAAAGTAAGGATCACTG
>JBGPHY010000537.1:0-4578 GCA_041484625.1 Terriglobia bacterium
ATCTGGCCATGTTCGGCTGGACCATAGATAGCAACGTGTGGATGCTCGAGAACTTCTAGAATTTGCGATTTCCGACCGCCGATTTTCAATTTGGGGCTTGGGAGGGTACGGGTACAGTTCCTGAAATGGGCAGTTGGCAACAGCCAAGGCCATGATCGGCAAAGCACTCTCTCACTATCGCATTGAGGCTGGTTACGGCTTCTCTACAAACATTGCGCCTTGATAGGATACATCCCTGTTAGGAGGCACGGTGAGCGTATAACGGTGGCTAGACGCTTCCCTTCGCTTGGCTGCCCAAAAATTGAAAAACACTCCCTCCACTGTTAGAATGATGCCCCGAGTGAAGAGGCTATGGTGACACGTCCCCCAATCGAGCGACTTGCCTTGGCAGCGTTCTGCAGAAAGAACGCTATTGGACGGCTCTCCTTCTTCGGATCCATCTTGCGTGCGGATTTTTCAGAGCACAGTGACATCGATGTCCTTGTGGAATTCCTGCCCGGGGCGCGAGTGGGACTTATCCGAATGGCGGCTCTGCAATTAGAGTTATCCGAACTCTTGGGTCGGCCGGTGGACTTGCGGACCCCGCAGGACCTGAGTCCCCATTTCAGGGAGACGGTGCTCAGTCAAGCTGAGGTTCAATATGCTGCCTGAATCCGACCGGATCCGGCTGCGGCACATGCTCGAAGCCGCCGAACAAGCTATCGCTTTCGCTTTGGGGCGAAAACGTGCCGAACTGGATTCGGACCGTATGCTTTCCTTTGCTCTGGTCCGTGCGATCGAGATCATCGGGGAAGCCGCCAGTAGGGTGACAGAATCGACCCGTAATGAGTTCCCCAACCTCCCTTGGTCCGCCATCGTGTCCGTGCGCCATCGATTGGTCCACGCCTACTTCGATACCGACCTCGACAGGGTTTGGGACACTCTGACAGAGGAACTGCCTCTTCTCATCGAAAAGCTCAAGGAAATCCTGTCGGCCGACCAAAAGAAAGCCCAGTGAGGAGCGTAGCACAAAACCTGTGGGCAGCGTGTCGATGATGCCGGACTGATGGCTAACTCAGCGGTCGGCGGTTATCCAGGCAACGGCTCCCCCGGAGCCGGATGTTTATAGAATTGGCGATTCTTTTTAGCCCTTGCACCCCGGCGGGGTGCGAATGCTTATCGAATCCGGGTTCCGGTGGTATCGCTACGCTCAACCACCGGCTAATGGCTGGAACCCCTTCGGGGATAACAAACCGATTCAGAGAGAGCTATTGAATACGGATCCCGGTCCGGGTTCCGGTGGTATCGCTATGCTCAACCCCTTAGGCTTTCCTTTGCGTTGCTCCGCGCCAACCCATCCTAAACAATATCCTCGAGTTTCTCGTCCCATTTTACCGTTCGCCCCTCACGATAGGAGCGAACGGCCATCTGGCAGGCAATGGCAGTGCGGAACCCGATTTCGAACGGGCAGTTGGGTTCTTTCCGACTTCGCACGCAATCGAAAAAGTTCTGCATGTGCGCGTCGGTGGCATCCGAGTAACCGCCGGTTGTTCTCGCTCCCTCCTCGGCCAAATTGGCAGACTTCTCCCCCTGGGGCGAGTAGCGGGGCTTGTCGGTCTCGTCGTGAATGATTGTGCCTTTGGTGCCCAGCAGGAGATCGTGCCCCTCACCATAATAGTCATTGGAGAACATGGAGCTCCAGGTAAAGAAAATTTTCTCAGATTGATGCATGGTCACATCCATCATGTCCGGTGGCTGCATCTTGGGCGAGAGATAATTGGCGCCCGTCATCGTCACATTTTGTGGAATCTTGAGGCCCAGCGCTTTGTACCAATATCCCACCTGGTGGACCATGTTCTCAAACACGTTTCCCCCTGAGTAGTCCCAGAAGAATCGCCAGTTCACAAAACGCTGCGGGTCGAAGGGATAGAACTTGGCTTCACCCTGGAAAGCCCTCCAATTGAGGTGATTTGTGTCGCAATCCGGTGGGATTTCCCTCATCCAGCCGCCGTAGGGTGCGTTGCGGTAATGATGGGTATGAATGGCTGTGATGACCCCCATGCGCTCAGGCGTGGCGATTTCCCGCACCATCTCCATGCCGGGCCCGCTGATCATCTGGATTCCGACCTGGACAACGCGTCCTGAGCCCTCAAGAGCTTTTCGCATGCGCTTGGCATGATCGGGACTAAACGCCAGGGTCTTCTCCTGGTACACGTCCTTGCCGGCCTGGATGGCGGGAACGAAGTTCAGGACATGCTGGTGTTGCGGCGTGGCGATGAGGACGGCATCGACACTCTTATCGCTGAGCAATTGCCGGAAGTCCTTGTAGGTCTTGATTTGCGGGGCAATCGCCTTCAGTTCTTCCAGCCGACGCGTGTAAAGGTCGGCCGCCGCGACAGCTTCGGCATTGGAACAGCGCATGGCGGATTTGAAAATCTCCTTCCCGCGACCTCCACACCCAATCAAGCCGAATCGGATCCGATCGTTGGCACCCAGGATTCGGCGGGATGAGACCAGCCCGGAAACTGCCAATCCGGCTGCCCCACTGATACATTGCCCCATGAACTTGCGGCGGTTCGACATTTCTTGCCTCCTGACTTAAAGAATATGAGATTCAGACGCTGGAGTATTTCCTGCAGAGAGCTTTCATTTTCTCAATGAGCTTTGGCACGCCCGACATCGGGTCTTCATCTCCCTCGTATTCGGCCGACATGTAACCCTTGTACCCGGCCTTTGCAAACTTCTGCCAGACACGATCCAGGTCCAGCGGCTTCCTGGATTCTCCATAGAAGTCACGGACATGAGTGTGCGTGGCGTGCGGGATGCAGGCCTCGATCTGCTGATAGGGATTGTCCTGAAAATTACTGATGTCCAGGTTGCACCCGGCGTAAGGGGAGTCGACCCGGCGCAGAATCTCCAGGATGTTGGAAGCCTTGGAGGTGATCCCGCCATGACTCTCGATGCCGAGGATAATACCCTTGCTGGCGGCATAGTCACACGCCGGCTTCATCGTCTCAACGACCCATTGGATTCCTTGCTCCTCGCTGGCCCCTGGTGGAAGTTCACCGCCAAACACGCGGAGATGGGCGGCGCCCAGGAGTTCAGTCGCGTCCACCCACTTTCTGATCTTCTCGAGTTCCTCCCGGCGCTTTGCGGTATCGGACTGACACATGTTAGTGCCAATAGCCGCACCCGAAAATGGCACGCCATTCCGGTAAGCGAAATGACGCAGGCCTGCCAGATAACCTGGTTCCGTGGATTTCAACCAGTAGGTAGTGATGTCCACGCCCTGGATTCCCACCTCAACGGCTTTGAGGATGAAATCCTCCATAGTCATCTGTTTCTTCTCGAGATACTGGCGATAAGAATAGGCACAACATCCCACCAGGAGCCGGGGTCGGGAAGCGACCGATGCTTCTGCTGGAAAGGTGGCCGGGTCAAGCCCCCAATCCAAAGATGCTGCAGCGCCAAGGCTGGCAGCCTTGATGAACTCTCGGCGGTGAAGTGGTTGATTCATAGTACCTCCTGTGATCTCAATTCTCCTGCTTGTTGCTGCTGTGGACAATGGCTTTATGAATTGCTAGTCCCTTCCTGCTCCGGTTTCTTGTTTCTCAGTGAACTGCATCTCGAAGCAGTCTGACGAACTGCAGGATGTCGTCTTCCGTTGTATCAAAAGACGTCATCCATCGAACTTCCGAGGTCATCTCGTTCCAGACGTAGAAGAAGTACTCCTGTTGGAGAACCGCAACACACTCCCGAGGCACAATCGCGAAAACGGCATTGGCTTCGACTCTCTGAGTGATTCTGACCGCGGGTACCTTTCCAACTTCCTGGGCCAGGCGTCCGGCCATTCGGTTGGCGTGTTCCGCATTGCGCCGCCACAGGTCATTGGAAAGAAGCGCCTCGAACTGGGCGGAAAGGAAGCGCATCTTTGATGAGAGCTGCATACCTTGCTTCCGGATGTACTTCAGGTTCTCCGACAGGGCAGGATTAAAGAAGACCAGGGCCTCTCCAACCATCATCCCGTTCTTGGTTCCGCCAAAAGACAGAATGTCCACGCCGGCATCCGCGGTGGTGGCCCTGAGCGATACATTGAGACTCACCGCGGCATTGGAAAGCCTGGCGCCATCCATGTGAAGCAGCATCTGGTTCTGATGGGCAAAATCCGCCAGGATCCTGATCTCTTCCACGGTATAGACTGTCCCCATCTCGGTGGTTTGTGAAATGGAAATCACTTTGGGCTGGACATGATGCTGGTCCCCCACGCCGTGGATGTGAGCTTGGATCTCCTTGACGTTGATTTTTCCCTCCCGGGTTGGAATCGTAAGGAGCTTACAGCCTGTGAACTTCTCGGGTGCTCCACACTCATCCACGTTGATGTGAGCTGTCTCCGCGCAAATAATCGAGTGAAAGGGCCGAGTGACTGCCTGGAGCCCGATCACATTGGCGGCAGTTCCGCCAAAGACAAGATAAACGTCGATATCCTCGCCAAATTGCAATCTGAATTTGCTGCTGGCGGACCTTGTGTATGAATCATCTCCGTAAGCCACCACGTGTCCTGCGTTGGCCGCGGAGATGGCGGCCAGGATCTCGGGATGG
>JBGPHY010000538.1:0-4572 GCA_041484625.1 Terriglobia bacterium
GAGTTCAGACCTCCTGACATACCCCTGCGGAAAACTGTCCGCTTTTTTCTCAAATCGGGGGCTCCGCGACCGCAAACTGGAGCCGCAGCTTAGTCCCTGGGAAGGCGATTCCCGTCTTATTGAGCACCGCGCAGACCGAAGCAATTGCTCGGGAGCGATGGGGTGAACTCAGGGACGCAAGGGTTACAGGCACTTCCTGTTCTGTCGGTTCAATGGATGCGGAACTCCGGAGGGCAGTCTGTAGGAGCGTCCGCCCTTCGTCTTCGGTCCGGGGATAATATGGCCGGAGCCGCTCCACCCGGCTTCCCTCGATCCGATAGGCCACCAGCTTCAGGACGTTGGTGAGGCGTTTACGTTCGGTCGACAGCTTCATGGCTTTTTCCGCATCCGGCGCTTCGGACAATGGGATGCGAACCGGCAGCGATTTCTGGCGCTCGGCGAGTTTCGTGACTGCATCGGCAGCTTCCCGGATCTCACGCTGGATCTGCTTCTGGGCGACCGTGAAGGCGCCCATCGTCGGGGTTCGGCCTTCCCGGTAGTCGCGAACAGTCGAACCGTACTTCTCCTGGAGTTTCGCATAACGGGCGCGAGCGTTGCGGAGTTCCTTATCGACGGCCTTGTGTGCCGGGTTGGGGATGGAACGGTTGGGGTCGTCGGGTTCAGCCGGATAGTCGACCAGCGCATCCATCCGGAACTCGTGGCGCATGTACTGGAAGAAATTTTCCTGTCTCCAGCGTTCGAACATGCGGTATGCTACGACCAGGTCACGCCGGTCCCACCGGCGGGTAAGGACCGCGGTCGGGTGGCCAGTCTCGGTCAGACGGGTCACCGGGCGGAGCCGGAGTTTTCCTTTCAGGAACCGGACCGCCGGATCATGCAGCCGGTCCTCCACGGGCCGGCCTTCCCATCTAGCCTTTGGGAAGACCAACCGCTTTTCGGCGCTGTGACGGAAGCGCTCCGGGCGGTAAGTCAGGATATCGAAACCCATGTCCCGGATGCTGATGAAGAGCTTTGGGCTCCAGCCACCTCTATCGAACACAACGGTCAACCGCCGCTTTGTACCGAGCAGATTGCGGACCTCCTGCAGGATGGGAACGAGCATCTGGCTCAGGGCGGCGTTGGCTTCTGCGGTGACGACAAAGAGCGGATCGCCCTGGGGGTCGTTGACCCAGTAATCGGTGCTGGCCGGTCCGGCGATTCGTGTGCGCGTCTGGTCGGCCTGGGGGATGGTGCGCTTCCCGTGATACGCGCGAATGTGCCCGTCGCCATAGAGAAAACCAAGTGTACGTCCCCGTTCGGCCATGCGCAGGCGCGCCCTCTCAAGGCCGAGCTCCCGGCTTCGTTTCATAGCGGCGAGCCGCGCGAGCTTGCGCCGCAGGGTTTTCACTTCGGGCCTTCGATCGAGCCCGACGCTGCGGCCGAGATCTCCCGGAGAATATTCCTGGAGTGTTTCCGACCGCGGGATGCACAGGAGGGTCAGCAGGACAGATGCGACCAGTGTCGTCCGCAACCCGTAGCATGCCGGACCGAGAGAGCCGTAGATCTTGCGCGCCACGGACAGCCAACCGCTGCCGACCAGAGCCGGTATGGCGAGCAGGACACCGGCACCGGGAAGATTTTCCGTCGGGGCAGACACAGGGGCGGCCTCTTCGATTTTACCCATGGCTGCCAGCAATCGATCCAATGATCGGTGGAGCGGATTGCTATCGAAGCTCGCCGGGAGATCCTCACGCTCTTCCGCGTTCTCGGACATTACGGCAGAGGCTCCGGAGGATGCAACGATCCCATCCGACAACGGTTCTGTACTGGGTGGGCCTGCATCGTCCGTTTTCCCAGGAAACGGCAGGCCTGCCTCTGGTTGCGGCTTCCACCCGAGCCGGCGCCAGCGCCTTCGGACTGAGTTCTCGGCAAGGCCCAGCCGTTGTGCAATGCCTCGGTTACTGAATCCTCTTTCCTTCCTACGGAGGATCGTTCGGTCCCGTCCATCCGCCTCTTTCGGCGCCATCTCCGAGGGCCGTCCTGGGGTGCGACCCAAGGCCGGCCAACCGCCCGACTCGAATCGTTGCTCGTATCGCCGGATGCTCCGCGTCGAATAACCGAAGGCGCGTGCGATCTCGTCTTGATCCGCCTATCCCGAACCGAACAGGGTAAGCATCGCATCCGCTTCGGCTGCACGATCGCTGATGTCCTCCTGGGCCACGATCACTCCAGCTACGAGCACCACCCGGCGAGATCCCTCGGACCGAATGCAGACGCGGTCGTTAACGACAATTACGCCGGCGGGCGGCGCACAAAATTCGAGGAGTACCTGCTGTTCGTGTGACCTGGTTGGCCATCATGCCCAACTATGTCACGATCAGAAAAGCGGACAGTTTTTGGTGCGCACCCATGTCCGAAAAAAGCCGCAAATTCCCAAAAATCTGGGGGTATGTCAGGAGATCGGGAGTTGGACAGGCGTCCCATCTGCGGCCGGCATCCTGAAGTTCTCTGGGAGCACCCCCAGGATCGAGAATGGAGTTCCGTCAATTCTCAGGACTTGGCCAATAACATCGTGTCTGCCCTGAAAGCGGTTCTGCCAGCAGTCATGGCTCAAGAGGACAACCCGACTGTTGCCGGCCAAATACTCTGCAGGCAAGAGACTCCTGCCGGTTTGGGGTTGAACCTTCAAAGTCGGGAAATACCCGGCGTCCACCCTGCATCCCGCAGCCATGTCCGGTTTCCCGGCTGAGCTGAGATTGAATTCTGCGCGCTGGTAGGCGCCCATGGAATGGATGGCTGTGCTTTGTTCCCGCCAGTCCAGGTAGTTCAGGTAGCGGACTCCCGCGAGAGGTCCACCGGACAGCTGATGAACTAGGTATTCTCCCAGCAGCACCAAACGATGCGCTTCGGGGAAGGGCAAGGGTTGGAGAAACATGGACTCCAATATGCTGTAGATAACACTCTTGACCCCGATTCCGGCCGCAATCGTCATCACGATGATGAGGGTCGCCAGCGAGTTGCGGCGGAAGAGTCGTAAGCTGTGGCGGATATCCAGAATCCATGGTCCCATGGCGCCTTCTCAATTATGAAGAATAGGAAATTAGACCTTCCCACGGATGTCCGAGTGGGAACCCCCCGAATCCCAAGCGATCAGGCTCCGGCAATAACCAGTATGAAAAAGGCACATAGCCTGCCACGTTCTATGACATCTCCAAGCCCTTGAGAACACGCCCACATCCTGCAGTCACCCTCAATGGGAAATTTTTCGGGAGAATGAAGGGTGTCCGTAATTGAGATTAAGATGTGCCACTTCTGGACATTTGTATAGGTTGCGTTGTGCTTTTGGTGTAGCACATCATTCCACGATACTCGTCCGCTACAGGCCACTTAGGGGTCTCTGCTGATTTACTGGGTGGTACTAGAGGAGGCGGGTGACAAGCAGGCAAACAGAGGTCTTTGTCGGCTATTTTTAAGCCGCGAATCTTAAGGCCGAAGACCACCAATGCGCGTGCGCCAATCGGCTACTGCTTGGCGGCACTGTGATTCTCCAATGGCTTGCGGTTCTGGATCCATCGGTCGATGCAAGGAAGTTCCCGCTGCTTGAGCTTGGCTTGGAAGCGGATTCGTTCAGTGGCTTTCTCCACCTCTTTCCAAGCGTCCGGAGCTATTGTCGGCTTGCAGAAGGCTTCCAGTTCCGCAGCCTGAGCAGCGTCAGAGGCCCCCGACACGAGCTGTGGAAAGTAACTATCCTTTCCCATCGAAGGCAGTTTGGCGGTCAGTTCCTTATAATGCCTTCGGGCAAACTCCCAGGCCAGAGCAGCGTGCTCTCCCCCATAGGCCACACCAAAGACGCTGTAGGGGGCCATCGACATGGGCAACTCGTCGGTCAGGGTTCTCTGCAATGACTCTCGGGCAAGGTCCGGATCTAAAGCGTCATGCATTGCACTGTAGTATTGGATCTTTTCCTCCGTGCTGTCGGTCTTCCGCCCGAAGGCATTCAATTGTTCATAGGTCGTCCTGTCGCTGTAACGCCCCACAACACTGAACACCGCAGAATGGAGGTCCGGGTTGAGAGTCTCGGGTTTCCGGAGGAACTCCTGGAATCGTCTTCGCGCTTCAGTGATGACTTTCTCGTCCTTGAAAGTGCCCAAAGTGCTAATTAGATTGCTGCGAAGTAACACCACATTCTTTCCCTCTCCGGGTTTAGGATCCCAGCCAATCCGATCGAGAGCCGGCTCCAGCAACGATCGCGCATACGCCTGAAAGGGCTCCCGGCCCGGCTGGCCAATCTGCAAGCGATCGATGCCCCCAAGAGTCCCGAGAATCTCTTCCCAGATTGCCAGACTCGTGTCCTGGCGCAAGGATTCTGCCAGGTCAAGATAATCAGTATAGGATGCCAGATCAGCGTCAACCAAAGCGGATGTGTCACTCAGCAGGTTCAGGCGATCGGCGACCGGCAGGTCTTTGTTCACAGTCTTTTGCAATTGGTCCAACATTGGAAGGTCATACTTCACCCGGTAATACCCGACATTACCGGCGTTCAGCTTGACTGGAGTGCCGCAATCACCGCCGGGAACATCCATTGATTTAGCC
>JBGPHY010000539.1:0-4571 GCA_041484625.1 Terriglobia bacterium
CGCCGATGAAAATGGCAGGGGTAGCCACGATTGATTCGCTTCTTGAATCAATCGTGGGCATTTCAAAAAGTTACACATGCCCACGGTTACTGCCAAGAGCGCAGTAACCGTGGCTACCCAAACTCGCATTTTCATGAAAGTTTGTCATCCGCCGACCTGACGCTCTACCCCCACAGAATATGGGAATGATTCCCCCCTGCGAAAAAGATGTTGTCGATTGGTCGCATTGGATTCAATAATTGCTTACAATTCGCGATTTGATCCCAGGATCGATACTCTGTGCTGATCCCTGTTCTACCTCTCTAAGGAGTCTCAAGTGAAAGAATTGAATCTACTACTGGCATTGCTAACGCTGGGAACACTGGAAATCTATCCGGCTACATTGACTTTGAAATTCCATGATGCGAGAGGCAATCCACAGTCCCTGGCTCAGGTCAATTCGGCCATGAGAGGAAGCGCGAAAATTGCGTCAGATGCATGGGTTACCAGGGATACTTTGAAAATGGTCACCTGGAATCCCATTGAGTCTGCGGGGACACTGTCCATCACCATTCCGCCCGAAAGTCCGGCCTTTGTCCTTACCTGGCCAACGGCTACTCACGGTTACAGCTATTGGATCATGGATAATCAGGGGAATGGCTTTAATGCCACGGATACCGTGGTAGTGAGCTTACAATTGGCCAAAGACTGTCAACGACACCTTGATCAGGCTCTCACAGCACCAATGAGAGCTGATTATAGGCACTCTCCTGTCTTCGATGCCTATTATGACAGTGCAGTGGCCCATATCGCGGCCGCTAATGCCAGTTCAGACGAGCCGGTAAAAGGCAGAGAGGGTTTGGCTGCGATGGATGATATCCAGATGGCTTATGAGACTCTCTTTCAAGAGCATGGACCCAGGTATGCCAGTGCCCATAAGGAAACCTGTTATCCCCAGATCGGAGTCACCTTTGAAAACATCAAGAACTATCAGACTGAAATTGACAACCTCTGGAATCAGGTAGGTGACTATGGGGTGATCAGATTTGTCTTCTCCAACAAGAAGAATCCTTCTTATTGGAGAGATGCTGTCAACTATGCACACCATAAGGGCTTGAAAATCCTTGGGCAGCCGGTCGACAGCTCGGCTGACGCTGCTCTAACCCGATCTCAGTATGTGGCCCTCTTCAAAGAGTTCGTTAACGCATTTACAGACCAGGTGGATTATTGGGAAATTGGCAATGAAGTATCGGGTGAATGGTTAAGTAAGGATATTGACCAAAGAATTGCTGAATGTGCCAGTTGGGCCAAACATACCAAGGGTGTGGCGACTGAGCTGTGTGTCTTTTGGCAGATCAGTACTTACAATTATCGTCTTCATCCCAATCATGATCTGTTCAGCTGGATATCCAATAGACTCCCTGCCTCCGTCAGGGACGATATTGATATTGTTACCTTGTCGGTCTATCCAGAAATGTGCCCCCTAGGTGGGTATGCCATGGATTTGGCGATGCAGAGACTTCGTGCGGAATTCCCCAACCAGCGACTTGCCTTGGGAGAGCTTGGTTACTGGATTAAAGGCCAGCAACACTACTGGAACTACAGCCAGGGCGATCCCATGGGCGAAGCAAAACACAAAGTGGCTGAGACTTACTACAACGGTATTCTGGATTTCAGCCAATCAGTTGGATTCACTGGCTGGTGGTGTTACAGCAGGTCATCTTCGGGTTATGACTGGGATGCCACCATGGATTCGGTTGTTCACAACTTGAGACTGATCTTCGACGCATCATCTACGCTAATTGTGCCGCAACCCCCGAGCGCTGCACCAGCTCCAAGGTAAAGAGGAAGTTCTCCAAATGAGAATTGCCCTCAGGCTGGAAAATCATGCGTGGAAGTTGCGACGTGTGCTAGCATGCCACCACATTGTGTGGAACCGACAGGGTCTTGGGCGAACGGCTTTAGTGCCCTGAAAGTTGCACAATGCCTTGCACTCGGCTGCCTACGAAAGCCGTGTTCAACAGGTAACGACGACTCAAAGAGGCCTGAAGATGGTTCACAAAGCCGGAAACACTCACCCCATTGCGACAGCGCCGTCAGATCGAATTGTTTCGGTGGATGCCCTGCGCGGCTTCGACATGTTCTGGATCGTTGGCGGTGGGCCCCTGGTGGTGGGATTCTTGAGGTGGTTCTCCAATCCGCTCCCTCCCGGCCTGGAGCGTCATTTTGACCACGTGGAATGGGAGGGATTCGTCGGCTGGGACCTGATCATGCCCCTGTTTATGTTCATAGTGGGTGTGTCCATGCCCTTCTCGTTTGGCAAGCGTCTTGCGCGCGGAGACAGTCGGGAAAGCATCTATCGCAAGGTGCTCTGGCGCACTTTGATGCTGTTCGTTTTGGGCATTATTGCTCAAGGAAACCTGCTGGATTTCAACCTCAGTACTCTTCACCTTTATTGCAATACCCTCCAGGCCATTGCGGCAGGCTATTTGATCTCCGCTATCGCCCTGGTGGAATTGCCAGTGCGTTGGCAAGTAGTCCTGGCGGGAGCACTGCTGGTTCTGTTTTGGCTTCTGATGGCGTTTGTGTCGGTCCCCGGCCAGGGGTACGGCGTATTCACCCCTGACGGCAACCTGGCGATGTGGATTGACAAAACCGTGCTGGGCCGATTTCAGGATGGCACCACTTACACGTGGATCTTGAGTAGCTTGCCTTTCGGTGCCACCGTGCTCATCGGTGTCCTGGCGGGACATCTCCTGCGCTTGAATCAGCCTGGACCGCGAAAGGTGGTCTTGCTTGTCGCTTCTGCCCTTGGCTGCTTGTTGACTGGCTGGCTGTGGAGCTTTGCTTTTCCCATCATCAAGCACATATACTCCAGCTCGATGGTGCTTTGGGCCAGTGGCTGGAGCCTGCTGCTCCTGGCGCTGTTCTACTCGGTCATCGACGTGCTGGGCTTTCGCCGTTGGGCCTTTCCGTTCACGGTTATCGGCATGAACGCGATCGCAGCCTACATGGCACCGCACTTCATCGACTTCAGGTTCTCCGGTCAGGCGCTGTTCGGCGGATTGGCCGGGCACTTGGGTGCATTTGGAAATGTCCTGCTGGCTTTCGGGGCTTTTGGGACCCTCTGGGTTATTCTATATTACCTGTATCGTAACCGGACATTCATCCGGATCTAAAACAAACGCAGGAAGTGTCGTTACGTTGTCGTTTCTCTCTCATGGCCCCATCCCCTGACCCGACCTGAAGGCCTCTCTCTCCCGCGATCAACGGGAGGAGGAGAATCGTCACGAAACTTAGTGCATTTGTATTCGTACAAACGCACATTCAGCGACGTGAGAGCCAGGAGGCGCTATCCTGTTCTGCAAAGATCAATGGAAGGATTAGAAACGCTTCCATTGCCCCGGTGATTAGAACATCCAATCATTGCTCCGTCCCACCCTTAGGCCAGTTTCCTGATTCCTCAGAAATACAACTGAATGCTTGAGCACGTGTTGACGATTAACCATATGGGGGTGACCGCTGTTCCGGATCTCGTTGTTTGATTGAGTAGCGGCGACTTACAGCAATTCTCCTGGAGACGCGATCTCTTGTCTTGACCTTCAGGAACCGTGGATCCCCAGTAGCAACCGCCCTTATGCCCAATACTCCTGACGTCACCACTCTGGTAAAACAATGCTTTGACAAGCGCGACTCCGAAGGGTTGCTCAAAGTCTTGAATCGGGCACCCCAGTCAGGAGCCGGCAACCCGGGGTCGGGAATTGGACAAGGCCAGGAGCAAACAAGACTGGAAGACCAGAGACTCGCCGAGGAATTCGAAATTCACGTCGAGAACCTCAAGAACGAAGCAGTCAAGCAGTTTGATCAGGAACGTTACAGCGAATGTGTGAGGACATTCCGGTTCTTGTGCGAGTTGGAACCGGTTAACCCGGTGCTGCGAGACTACCTGGACCTTTGTGAAAAACTGGTTGGTGAGACTACTCCTTCCCGAGGAGACGACACTTCCTGCCCCAAAGACACAGAAGGTGGCGCACAAGAGAGGATAGTCGCAGATGGGCCCTTAGCTGCCGGCCTCCCCGTGGAAACGGCTTCCACGAGCAGGAAGGAAGAGGTCTCATCTGCACCTCATGGGACTATTGAAGCCGCAACAGCGGACACTCTTGGCCAACAAACGGAATCCTCAAAGCCCACCGCAATTCTGGAAATCCCCGGATATGATGCTATTCCTTCTTCCGTCAAGGAACCCGCTCCCGGAGCGATTCAGCCAGCCAGCCGGGTCGGCCCAAGGCGAATGAAGAAATCGGCGAAGAAATGGCGTCGCCTGGTAGTGCCCCTCACCCCTCTGCTCGTTCTGGCGTGCTTCTTCGGGTTGCGCACACTCGTCCATCGGCGGATGGATCTCCCTGGACCCGTACCGATGCATTCCAACCCGACAGAATCGCCCCAGCTCCCGCGCAAGCCGGAAACCAAGAACCCTCTTACACCAAGCCGACACCCCCTGCTTGAAAAGGCGGAGAATGCCTTCTTGGCAGGCCATTACGTCAGCCCCGCCCAAGACAACTCCTTTGCCTACTGTAATGAAGTTCTGATAG
>JBGPHY010000540.1:0-4565 GCA_041484625.1 Terriglobia bacterium
AAGAAATTACGGGCATCGAACACATCGTTTCGGAGGAATTCGTAGAGGCTGCCATGCAACTGGTTGCCTCCCGACCGGGTCACGAGGTTGGTGTTGGAACCCACATTCCCTCCAAACTCAGGCGGGGCGCCACCCGTGAGAATGCGGAACTCAGCAATCGAGTCGATGGGGGGTTTTAGGGCAAACCCGGCGTCTACACTGTTGATATTACGGGCCCCGTCGACGAGGAAGTTGTTGGATTCAGGACGCAGGCCGTTGATGGAGAAAGCCTGACCCGCCCTGAGCGCGCCCCCTGCTTCCGCCAGTCCCTGAGTCATGGGAGCCGCCCCCGCCTGTAACACGCCCAGTTGCGCAAAGTTCCTTCCGTTCAAGGGAAGATCCAGGATCTCCCGTGTCGTTGTCACTTTTCCCACAGCCGTGCCAGCGACTTCGACCAGCGGGGCATCCGAATTAACCTCGATGATCTCCTGGGGAGATCCCAATTTCAGGTCCATGACGAGGCGGAGGGTGTCGTTTACGTTCAAGGTCAGCGGCTCACGGACATACTTCGCGAAATTCTTCGCCTCCACGATCAGCCGGTACTTTCCGATGGGGAGTTGAATCAGGGAGAAGTTTCCCGATTTGTCGGAGTGGATGGTTTTTGTCGCGCCGGTGTCCAGGTGAATGACGCTCACCGTAGCCCCGGGGATCACGGCCCCCTGCGGGTCCCTGAGCACGCCCTCGATTTTTCCGTTCGCGTCCTGCGAATAAAGTGAAAACGTCAGCGCGCAGGTCAGCACCAAACCGGCCGTGACGAGTTTCTTGTTTGCAATACCAATGTTCATCTTAGAGGTTCCTTTCCATATTCAACACACACTTCCTCATCACTGCACATTACCACGCCATCGGGGAATCAGCGCAAGATCTGAGCTGGTAGCAATTTCGGGTAAGAAGATTACAACTCAAATTAGGTCGGCATGTGTCACAGCAGTGTAAAAAGTTGTGGGACAAGTTTCCGGTGAAGAACGGAGCGATCCGGCATCGCAGCGAAACGGGTGAAGATGCAGCCAACACGTGGCCCCGCCAGGTTGACTCATAGCTCTTCCTGATTTCTGGTTATAATTGCACTTTCACGGAAGGAATGTTTCGAAGTAATCTCATGGGTGAAGAGGTGCCATCGCTGATGATGGAGGGGACCGCCAAGGGGTGGAGGATGGGGCTTCTCCTGGAATCCGGAGCTCGACGGGATCCGCATTGCCCGGCTCCAATGGGAGAGATCCTAGGGGTGGCACCAGTTGGCCCAGTTCCACCAGTTTCTTAGGTCCCAGTTCTTTAGTTAGGAGTCTGAAATGAACCGATGGTCTTTCATTCAATTCTCGAGTCTGGTGGGGATTACTGTGATTCTTACCCTGCCTTCGCAACCCAAGACTGCTGAGGAGCTGAAGCACTTGACGAGGGCATTTGTGGACGGGACTGAGCCCGGTTGGAGAGCCCAGGGTGAGCGGGACTTTGTCAATGTCAATTGCCGGCTCGACACCTGGACTTGGAAAGGTGAATCCCTGAGCTGCATCGGCCAACCGGTCGGGGTGATGCGCTCCCGGCAGCAATTCACAAGCTTCGAACTGGTCGTCGAGTGGCGGCACCTGCGCTCCGGCGGCAACTCGGGTGTTTTTGTGTGGGTGCCGCAAGAGGCGCTCAATGACCTGAAGCCTGACTCGCTGCCGACCTACGGCATCGAAGTGCAGGCGCTCGACCACGGATTTGCCGAACAGCATGAGAAGCGGTCGGGAAAGAAAGGCGACTGGTTCACCACTGACGGCGATGTCTTCGCAGTAGGCAAATCGAAGATGATACCCTTTCTGCCGAGGTCTCCCGACGGCTCGCGTAGCTTTCCCCGCAAGCTCCTCAGTAAAGGAGTGGGGGAATGGAATCACTATTACGTCCGGGCCATCAACGGCGAGGTGCGACTATGGGTAAATGGAGAGGAAGTCTCGGGTGGGAACGGTTGCGAACCTCGTATGGGATACCTGTGTTTGGAGTCAGAAGGATCTCCAATTGAGTTCAAGAACATTCGAATCCGCGAATTGCCATAATCAGGCCTTTCTCGTGGCTATGGAGTCCTGCCGAGGAGCTTGTCTGAGAATCTTCCTGACGTTCGCAGAACTATTGACTCCGGATATCTGCGCGCTGACACTGCTGGTCGCCGCCCGTCCGCAGGACCTTGCAGGCTGACCCCACTCAAGACAATCTCAACACCTCCCTCCCCCTCCGAAGTGAATGTCGATCTGGCTGGCAGATTGCTGCGGGAGTTTCATGGGTCATCCTCCTTCCCCGTGTTGCATGCGTCATAAGTATCGCCGGCTCAACGTGTCTTCGGGTGATCGCGGCGGGCCCTGAGAGGTCCGCATACCAAATCTGAAACTCATTTGCTCAACTATGTTCTCCCCTCAAAAACATCAGGCTCAGTATCAGCGGCACTCCGTTTTGCTGGGACTGGTCGTTGGTTTGTGGACGCCAGGGACTTTTCTCGCTTTCGACTTCAATTCGTCGGAGCTTGAACACGAGCAAGCGAGTCCAGACTTTATTGAAGAGAAACTAAGAGTTATTGTTTCTGAATTCGGAGAAGATGCGGAACACATCCCCGGCGAATTTCTAGACAAGGTGCGCCGCTGGGCACGTTTGTATCAGACACGCGACCGCACCGAGATGGCGAGGGTGCTGGGACCGGCAAGGAGGGAGTTCGAAGCCGTACGGCAGCAACTGGAGGAGGTCAATCTGCCGCCTGACCTCGCCTTCATAACTCTGGTAGAAAGTGATTTCAATCCAAAGAACCGCAGTCACGGGGGCAATGCCGGTCTATGGCAATTCGAACGCACTACAGCCCGCTACAACGGCCTTCAGGTCAATGCCAAGGTTGATGAGCGGCTCGATCCCCGGAAGTCCACTACCGCCGCTTGCCGTTATCTTGCCAAGTTGGGACGAATCTTTGGACCAGAGACATCCCTGCTTGTCATTCTAGCCGCCTATAATCTGGGCCCAACGCGGTTGCAGGCGCGCATGAAAACCATCCACGATCCAGATCTGCACAATGACTTTTGGCACTTGTACTCAAAGCGCATCATCCCTGCATTGATACGCGCCCACATTGCACGTCTCATGGCCGCCATCCTCATCGGCCGTCACGAAGAGCATTTTGGATTTGCAGCATCAAACCAGATCAGCAATTCCAAGCGCAACCAAGAACCGGATCGAGCCATTCCGCAATAGAGATTTGGATTCTCATTCCTTATTTGCTAGAATTTCCGGGTCGTTTCTAGCCTGTCCGTCTTCGTTTCTGCTCTGGGGATCGTGTTGCATACCCGCACTGACCGACTGCTTGATTCTCTTGACATTCTAATTCTTTGGAGTTTTGCGGTTGCTCAGCCTTTATTCTCAATCCTTTCCCGTAACGCGGGTTTCTTTTCGGCCCGAGGTTCTCGGCCGGGCGAAATCCTCCTGTTGGCGGCCGCATTGAGCTTGGGACTGCCCCTGATACTGTTCCTTATTGAGGAGATCATTGGTCTCACTACGGCCAGTGGGCGGAGGCTGTTTCACCTTCTGGCATTGGCAGTATTGGGTGAAATGTTGCTGTTGCCCTGGACCAAAAAGGTAGCGGGATCCGCCGGCCTGTTCCTGCAATGGACTCTCCTCCTGGCTGTCGTTTTGGGCACACTGACCTATGCAAGGATCAGGACCGCGCGCAGGTCTCTGGCCTTCTTGAGCCCGGCAGTCCTCATATTCCCCCTCATCTTCTTGCTTACGGCCCCTGTGAACAAACTGGTGTTTCGACGGGAAGGGGTAAGTTCCAGTGATAGTCCAAGAATAGGGAATCCTGTGCCGGTGGTCATGGTCGTCTTTGATGAGTTGCCGCTGCCCTCGCTGCTGAACGAAAATCTGGAGATCAATGCCTTTCGCTATCCAAACTTTGCCACCCTGGCAGGCAATGCCAACTGGTATCGCAACGCAACATCTGTTGCGGAAGGAACACTCAACGCAGTCCCCTCCATCTTAACGGGCTGTTATCCCTCTCCGAATCTGCAGCGCCTTCCCAACTCGGTTGATTTTCCGCGATCCCTATTTACCCTGCTAGGGCATCAGTACAACCGGCATGTCAGGGAAGACAACACGCGGCTGTGTCCTGAGTCCCTTTGCGGAGAGGCGGCCCAAAAGTTTTCACGCTATCAGCTTTTGCGCCAAGTGGGCTCAGATCTGACCGTGATTTACCTGCATTATCTTCTTCCTGCTGCCTGGTCCAGAAGACTGCCCGACATGACCAACTCCTGGAAGGAATTTGTCTGGAAGAGGCGCAAAGAGCAAAAAGCAGGAGTCCAGCTGGGACACTACCACGACCTGATGGAATGGAAGGATCGGCCGGGCGAGTTTACCAGGTTCGTGGATGCGATCCGGCCTTCATCAATGCCGATGCTGCATTACCTTCATGTTCTGCTCCCTCATGCCCCCTGGGAATACCTCCCAACCGGACAACGATACACCCTTGACCACGACATCCGTGGTGTAAAAGGGATCAATGATCAGGGCGTCGATCC
>JBGPHY010000541.1:0-4563 GCA_041484625.1 Terriglobia bacterium
CGAAGAATGCCGATCGTGACCGTCTCGTGCGGGTCGCGAAGGTAGTGCGGAGCTTTAATCAGAAATACCAATATCGGTGTAACCACGTCTGGTGGAACCTGCCTCCCGCCAAGGCCAGACACTGCCGAAAACATGCCGAACCTCTTGAGAAATCTCATTCCGACCCCCGGTTGAGGCAATGACAAACTGGTTTGTTCGCCCCGCTCTGAATCCGTGGCTATCCTCTCTCGGCATGTTCAAAAAAGACTTGCTAATGCTACTTAGGACGATTATCTTTAATGCAACGCCCGAACCGGGCGGGAGAAAATCGCAAATCCAGAAAGAGATTGGAAATTCTTGCTGACTAAGGCGCACGACCCGGTGACCCTCATCAGCCCGCACTCTTTTTCCCTATGAATCGAGCCAGAAAAGTCCTCTGGAGTGAGGGCATGTTTCTCACTCCCCACCATTTTCAACAGTTGGACAGTTATTACGAAGACCTTTTCAACTTACGCGTGAACTCGCTAACCCCATTTGGCTGGGGGCTCAGCAGTTTGCAGATCAATCGCGAAGGACTGGTCAACGGGCAGTTCACGCTGCAAAAATGCGCCGGGGTTTTCCCTGGCGGGCTCCCCTTCAATATTCCAGAGGACGACGAGCCGCCTTCCTCCCGGTCGATCGAAGGCCATTTCGAAGCTTCCGCCCCCTCCCAGGATGTCTTCCTGTCTCTGGCCCTGAAACGTTCCGGGAGTCCCACTGTCCGCTTGGAGTCCGGTGACGGCCCCCGCCCCGCGCGTTACCGGGCCAGTGTTGCACGCATCGCCGACGAGGTTACTGGGGAAAACGAGCGGGAAGTGTCTTTTGCAGGCAAGAACTTGAGGATTCTTTTTGGCGACGAGGCCTCCTCGGATTTTGAGAGCATTAAGATTGCGGAGATCAAGCGGACAGGACAAGGGTTAATGGCACTGGAAGAGACTTATATCCCACCCGCAGTCAGCCTCACGGCTTCGCAGTACCTTTTCGACATGGTACTTCGACTGCTTGAAATCCTGCATGCCAAGAGTGGTTCTTTGTCGGAGAGCCGAGGACAAAGAACTCGAGGTCTGGCAGAATTCAGCACGGCCGATGTCGCCAATTTCTGGCTGCTACACACTGTCAACTCGTACATACCTTTATTTGAGCATTACTACCGGGTTGGGAAGACTCACCCGGAGCCCCTTTACCTGACGATGTCTCAATTGGCCGGAGAACTGACCACTTTTTCACCGGGAATCAGCCCGCGGGACCTTCCTCGATACAATCACACTGCTCTCTCTCTGACCTTTGTGAAGCTCGAAGAGACCATCCAGGAATTGTTGCGGACGGTTATCCCCACTGGGGCAGTGCAGATACCCTTGAAGCGGGAAAGTGAATCGAAATTCACCGGGCAGATTGTAGATGACCAGTTGCTGGTGAATTCTCAAATCTACCTCGCTGCGACGGCTGAAATCCCTGAACAACAGCTGGTCGGCGAACTGCCCCAGCAGGCCAAAATCAGTTCCTTTGACAAGATAGAGTCCTTGCTGGGCTTGGCACTGCCCGGAGTGGCGCTGGTACACCGACCTGTTCCCCCCTCGCCCCTGCGCATCAAGCTCGGATATCAGTACTTCCGTCTGGAGAACCAGGGAACTGCCGATATCCAGCTTCATTGGGATGCTATTCGGAATTCCAGGAGCATTGCTATCCGTATCCCCAACCCGAAGCGTTTTGTCGGATTGAAACTGGAACTGTGGTCGATTAAAGAAGAAGCCATGAGATAACAGCCATGCGAGAGACTGTGCTGGAAGGAAAGACCCTTCCCGAGTTATGCACCGAAATATTGCTGTCGGTTCTCCGAATGCGAACTTCCAGTGACATTGGGGATTTCGATACCTTCCACTCCGGTGCTCAGAAGCTCTTTCAATCATTTGAGAAACAGTGTAAGGATGCCGGCCTCGATGTTGACGATGTCAATACTGCCAAATACGCCCTGGCAGCCTTCATGGATGAAACGGTCTTGAACTCGTCTTGGCCTTACAAGGACCGATGGGCCGATAATCCTCTGCAGTTGGACTACTTCGGAACCTACCTGGCCGGTGAAATCTTCTATGACAAACTGGAAGAACTTCGTGCCCGCGCTGATTCCAAGCCCTATTTGCTTGAGGTTTACTACATGTGCCTCTTGTTGGGCTTTAAGGGAAGGTACGGTGTCAGCGGCCAGGAGAAGCTTCGCGGTCTGATTGCCAATGTCGCCGGCGAGCTGAACCGGGTTAAGCCCTCGACCCCTGAGCATTTTTCTCCCCACTGGAAGATCCCCGATGGCCCTCAGCTCCAGCAGAGCGACAAGCTTCCCCGTTGGGTCGTGTTGACCTGTTGGGGAGTTGTGGTTCTAGCTGTGCTGCTGTATTTCGTGCTCTTTTTCAAGGTCCGTTCAGATGCTGACTCTCTCCGGGAGAAAGTCCTCAGTCAAACTATGGCCGTGGAAATGAGAAATGGAGAAGTGGCTTAAGAACCCAATTGTTGTTGTCAGCCTTCTGGTCCTTGTTCTGGTGGCTGTGATCTGGTTCGTGGGCCCCTGGTTCGGGATGGTTCGCCAGGATGTCCGGTTATTGGCCGTCCTCATCCTCTTGGTGCTTTGGATTGCCGTGGTGGTCCTTCTCTCCAGGATAACGCCGTCATCCTCCTCTGTTCCACTTCAGACTCCTTCGGTCCAGCCACCCATTGTGCCGCAACCGGCGATTCAGTCCGCTCTACCCTCTGCCGCAGTCACCCTTCAAACTCCAGTCTCAGGAGCGAAGTCTCACATGAATATGACAGCCCCAGCTCCCGGTGAGGGAATTGACACGTTTCGATCCCAGTTGGACCGCGCCACTCAATGGCTGCGAACCTCCAAGCTGGCCAAGCAGGGAGGGGATGTTCTTTACCGTTTTCCCTGGTACTTGGTGATGGGCCCTTCGGACTCCGGAAAGAGCACGATGGTGGGGCAATCTGAGTTGGACTTCCCTTACACGGATCCAGACCGCAGCGCGGGTAAACGGGGAGTCGGACCCACTCGAATGGTGGACCTCTGGATTGCCAACGAAGCCCTTTTTATTGACACGGCAGGCAAATTCTGTAGCAGCGACAGCGACAAGGAGATTTGGCTGCAATTGTTGGAACATCTAAAGCGCGTCCGTCGCGAGAAGCCCCTTGATGGGATCGTTCTTAGCGTAGACATTGCGGCAATCCTGCGGATGAGCGAAGACCAACTAAAGGACGCGGCCCGGAACCTGCGTGCCCGCTTGGATGAGGCAACCCAGCACCTCGGCCTCGTAGCTCCAGTCTACCTGATGTTCACCAAGTCCGACCAATTGGAAGGCTTTACTGAGTTCTTTAACGATTTGAGTGACGAGGAGCGTAAAAGGGTCTGGGGGTGCACGTTCCGTCGGGAACAGTTTCAGAGCCTCCAGCCTCATCAGGAATTTGAGAAGGAGTTTGACCTGCTTTACCGGGAACTGCTCAAACGGCGATTGTCACGATTGACCAGTCAAGCCGAGGAAAGGAAAGAGAAAATTTACGCTTTCCCCCTGCAACTTGCTTTGGCGCGTAACCAACTGGTGGATTTTGTTACTTTCCTTTTCCAGCCCAATACTTTTCGCGAGCGCCCCATTTTCCGCGGTTTCTACTTGACCAGCGCTGTCCAATCCCGATCGGAAGTCGATCTGGTGGCTGACTACCTGGCCCGTCGCGCCGGAATTCCCCCGGCCAGGATGGGCCCAACCGCTCCAGGTGCGGCCCGGGCATGTTTTATTAACCAAACCTTTACCCAGGTCATCTTCCCTGATCGGGTGCTGTCCGGCACTTCTTCTATCTCCCGTCGGCGTAGCTTGCTTGTCCGCATTGCTTTAATTGTTGCTCTGGGAATCCTGTTACCTATCATCCTGTGGCTGGTGGTGCGATCATACAACGAGAATCAGAACCTGTTGATCTCCATCGAGAAGGCGCGTGGCTTTCCTTTAAAAGGGGGCAAAACTCACGAGGAACTGCAGGTACTCCAGGAACTGCGGGGGCACCTGGAAAGACTCGATGATTGTCCGCAGGCCAGGAACCGCCCGGGCTTTCAATGGGGCATGTATGTAGGTGAGCGCGTATTGGAGCCGGCCCGCCGCATTTACGCTCAACGTCTCAAACAGAACTTCATCGTTCCGACTGGACAGGAGATCAGGATCGATCTGCGAAACGATTCCAACAGCACTCGGGCGATGTATCACCTCCTGAAGACCTTCCTGATGATGAGCGAGTCCGACCCGATCCGGGCCGAGGAGAAGTACTTAGCATCCGCCGATTCACCGCTTGCCAAGTTCTGGCTGCAGCAGGTGTTGCCCGAAGACAGGACTGAAGCAGAGAAGCAGGAGGCTTTTTACCTTCACATGTTGGCTTACCACAAAGACCCGCAGTACTTAGCCCCCCGCAATAACGTCGAGGACGCCCAACTCATTTCGATTCGGCGAGACTACCTGTTAACTTTCGATATGGTCGCCAACTACTACAATATTCTCAAAGCCGAGGGAAACAAGAAGGCTATCA